>RFSP01000036.1 GCA_009923895.1 Betaproteobacteria bacterium
ACCACCAGGGGGTATTGGCCCAAGTGCCCCCCGCTGGGGCTGCGCGCCTCCCACATCAGGTCTTTTCTAGTGAGGCTGCCCACCTCCACATTCCCTTTCCACTCGATGCCGGGGGTCTTGAGCAGATGGCGCGTCAAGGCACCCGGGTCCATCCATCCTCCGTGGGCCAACCAATGACCATCGAACCCCACGTGCAGGCCCAAGGCCGATAAGGCCTGTTCTCGCGTCATTGGCCGTGCCAGCCCCTCGGCGACGGCAGCAAACTGCAGCGCAAGGGCATCGTCGGGTGGCATGGCCCGAAAAACGCCCTCGCAGCGGCCGGCATCACGCAGGGACGCGACATCAGCCTGCCATTGCTGGTAGGCATGCCGAGCAAAGAAGCTCGCGGCCCGAAGCAGGCGAGCGTGCGGGGTGTCCACCGCATGAAAGGTCGGGTGAAAAATACCTGCCGGGTTGCCCGAGGCGCCGCCTGCAGGCTCGGGGTGCGCGTCAGCCACCGTGCATTGCCACCCTGTGTGCGTCAAAGCATGTGCGGCATGGGCGCCCGCAAGGCCACCGCCGATGATGAGGGCCCGTTTGTTTGGCAAGGTGCCATCGGGCCACCTGAGGCGCAGAGCTTGTCGACCCGCGGGCCGCTTGGGCGCGAAAGCGGGCACAAAATGGGCCACCGTCATGTCTTTCTTGCGGCCAAAACCGGGCGCATTGGCGACCTGAAAGCCCCCGCTTCGCAAAGCATCACGCACCTGCCGCGCGGCACTCCAGGTGGCCACCGTGGCTCCCGCACAGGCCAGGCGCTGCAGGTTTCGAAGGAGGTGGGCATCCCACATTTGCGGGTTCTTGGCAGGGGCAAACCCGTCCAAGAAAAAGGCGTCTACAGGAGCCACGATCTGGGAGAGCTGTTGGCGCACGTCTCCCAGCGCCAAGATCAGTCGCACGTGGCCGTCTTCAAAATCAAGTACATGAAAGTTGGGTGTGGGCAAAGGCCACTGGGACATCAAGGCCTGCGCCAGCCCGGGATATGGCGCCGCTTGATGCGCTCGTTGCAGGTCCTGCAGCAAGGGGGGATGCTTCTCGATGGAGATGAACGTGAGCTGGCGGCAGCGGTCGGGGTCCTCGCGCCAGGCCGCCCACGTGGCCAGAAAGTTGGTCCCCAGACCGAAGCCCGTTTCCAAAATGGTGAAGTGGTGCGCTTGTCGCCAACGTTGCGGCAAACCATTCCCGCTCAAGAAGACGTGCTGCGCCTGCTGCCAGGCTCCTTCGGTGGAGGCATACACATCATCGAAGTCTGCAGACCTGGCTACACCATCGTCTCCCCAAAGAATTCGCGCAGGGGAAATGGACAGGCTGGACCGGCCCGTCATGGCGGCCCTTGCGGCGCTGCGTCTTGAGAGCAGACTTCAAGCCGATTTTTGAGCCATTGCAGGAGCGCCGGCTGCACCGGCGTCAACCCCCTGTAGTCCAGCACAGCAGTGCTCATGGAGGCGATGGCGTCATGCAATTGTTGCGCCTGTGCAGGGGTGGCAATGGCCGCGTCCAATGCCTGAATGTGCACGCCAATGGTAAAGACCGACAGCCCGTGGGAAGAGACCGGTATAAAGGTTTGTCGTTCTGTGCGCCACCACGCGCGGTGGGGAATGACGGGGCCGTGATCTGGCGGCAGGTTCCAGCCTCGCGGATCCAGATGCTGGGGGTGGGCATGGAGACGCGGATGTGGAGACACCGTCCAAACAAATCGTTCCCACGCTTGTCCGTTGCACACCAACTGCATCAAAGAGGCGCCCGAGGCGCGAAGGCGCTCGGCATCCGCCACGGGGGCATGAATCTGCGAAAAATGCCGGCCGACTTTGTCCTCTGGCGCCCAAGATGAAGGCAGCGCCACGGCCATCCAGGGCACGGTGGCATCACTGGCGCGGACGATGGCAAAGTCTTCGACAAAGCTCAAGCTCAACAGCCCCGCCATTCGCCATTCGGCTGGCAATTGCTGGAGGCATCGGCTGACATCGTCGGCGAGCTCAAAGGGCCTGTGCAGGCCGTGATGGAGGCGACCCTGGTGCGCAGATACGTTCCACACTCTGTGGGTCAGGCACTCGCCGTCCCAGGCGATCAGGTCAGGATGTTCAGCCTGCGCCTGAAGGGCCAGAGCGTTCAGTGCCGCTGCGGGATCAAAATCGTGCGCTTTGACGAGGGCTCGAGCGGCGTGACGCGATAGCACCGCGAGCTTTTCTCGCAGGTGCTTGGAACCCGCCGTGTTTGGGGTGAGGTGTTTGGCGCCGCGCTCAAGTCGACGCAAGCCCGGTTGCATTCGAAAGGGTGCCTCCACGGCACCCGCGAAATCAAACCGAGGCTCGATGGGTCAAACCCGCTTGCGATATTCGTGAGTGCGGGTGTCGATTTCGATCTTGTCTCCGCTCTCTACAAACAGGGGCACTGAAATCTCAAAGCCGGTGCCCACCAGCTTGGCAGGCTTCATGACCTTGCCCGAAGTGTCGCCCTTGACGGCAGGCTCAGTGACAATTTCACGCACCACGGTGGTGGGCAGTTCCACAGAAATGGCCTTGCCGTCATAAAACACCACCTCCACGGGCATGTTGTCTTCCAGATACTGGATCGCATCGCCCATGTTGCCGGCTTCGACTTCAAATTGGTTGTACTCGCTGTCCATGAACGTGTACATCGGGTCGGCAAAGTAAGAGTAGGTGCACTCTTTCTTGTCCAAGACGATTTGGTCCATTTTGTCGTCGGCCTTGAACACCACTTCGGCGCCAGAACCGTTGAGCAAATTCTTCATCTTCATGCGCACCGTCGCGGCGCCGCGCCCACCACGGCTGTATTCGGTCTTGAGCACGACCATGGGGTCTTTGCCTTGCATGATGACGTTGCCGGCGCGAATTTCTTGAGCGAGTTTCATAACGAAAACCTTGTGAGAGTGCGACTTGCCTGGCGCATCCATACCCGCACGGGTGTCCCTGAGTGGGAATCCGAGTGTGGGTATCCCTAAAGGGGGTGCCCGCCTGCGCAAAGCCCTCTATTCTAGCCCGTTCTAGGGGTTTTCGTCCACCGCCACCCGGGTCCGACGTTGACGGACAAAGGCCGTCAGTTGGCTTGTCAAATCCTGTTGGGTCATCAGCGTCTGCACCCATTTCTGGATGGCGGTTTGCCATGCGCGAAGAGGGGGAAGTCCCTGAATCGGTGGGTCTGCGGGTGCGGCCTGCCCAAATGGGAGCCCGTTCCATTGCAGCATCAGGCGCTGAATGCTTTGGGCCAGAGGGCGGTCGACACCTTGGCACATGTGGGTCAAAAAAGCCTGCAATTTGTCTGCATGAACGCCGTCATGCTGGGGGTAGATCTGCCAGACGAAGGGCACTTGCGCCCACATGGCCCGCACCAGCGAGTCTTCACCCCGCACAAAATTCAGATCCGCGCTCCACAAAAGGTGGTCGAACTCCCTCTGGCTGAGCCAAGGCAAGGCGTGCCATCTCAAGGCGGTGCCGGTGTCGGAGCCCGTGGCTGCAGCGGCGCCAAGCGGCTCATGGGCCAACATCTCTTGCGCAGCTCCGGGGGCGGCCAGGATCAAGATGGGCTCGTCGCTCGGGGCCATGCTAAAGGCTTTTCTCAGGGCCGTTACCAAGGCGTTGACGGGCGCACCGGGGTAACAAAACAAAGACACCACCCGTTCTTGGGGCCGGCGCCGAACTCCCAAAGTCTGCAGCCACGCGTCGCGGTCGAAGCGGGCCCGTCGCTCGGCCAGGTCGGGTTCCCTCAAGAGACCGCCTGTGCGCTGCGTCAGACCTGGGTAGAAAAACCACTTGTCCAGCCCATGCCCTTTGGCCGTCCGTTGAGGGGAGGGCAGGCCATGGGAGCGTTCGACGTAGGCTTCGGCGCTGAAATACTCCAGGTTGATCCACACCGCAGGCCTGGCACTTTCAGCCATCCGATCTTTGAACGCCTCAGGGATGGCGCAGCCAAAAGCTTCGACCACCACGTCTGCAGGCGCTTTCATCGATGCCAGATTCTGGATATTCCAAGGCAGTACCTGGACTCTGGGGTGTCCCTCGGGGGCCATCCATGACAGTGCACTGGCATCGTCAACCCAAAGCCGGACGCGGTGTCCCCGCTCGGCCAAATCCCGGCAAAGTCGCCAACACACGCCGACGTCACCAAAGTTGTCAATCACATGACAAAACACGTCCCAGGTCCAGGTCTCAGACGGGGAGGACGGCTGCGCGCAGAGGGGCGTGTTCATGGGGTGGATTATTCATGGCGGCACAATGTGGGCATGAGCGAGCCTCTCAGCCCAGAAACCTCGGCAAACCCGAGCGTTGCCGAGACACGCGAGCGATTGCTTGCGCAAGTGGCGGCGCTGCCTGCATTGCCCGGGGTGTATCGATATTTCGATGCGGCTGGAACGGTCCTTTATGTGGGCAAAGCGCGCAATCTCAAAAAGCGGGTGACCAGTTATTTTCAAAAAGATCATGGGGGGACCCGAATTGGCGCCATGGTGATGCGCATTGCCGCCTTGGAGACCACGGTGGTGCGCACCGAAGCGGAAGCGCTCTTGCTCGAAAACAATCTCATCAAGACGCTGCATCCCCGATTCAACATTCTGTTTCGGGATGACAAGAGCTACCCGTACCTCAAGATCACCGGCTCTGTGTCCTTGGAAAATAGCGCGGCGGAGTCCAAGGCCGTGCCTGGAGCGTTCCCAAGGGTGGCCTATTACCGTGGCGCGGTGGACCGAAAGCACCAATATTTTGGACCGTATCCGGGCGCCTGGGCCGTCAAGGAAACCATTTTGCTGCTGCAAAAGGTCTTTCGGCTGCGAACGTGCGAAGACAGTGTGTTCAGCAACCGCACCCGGCCCTGCCTGCTCTACCAAATTCAGCGTTGTTCAGGCCCATGCGTGGGGCTGGTGTCGTCGCAAGACTATCAACAGGATGTGGCCGCCGCTGTGGCATTTTTGGCGGGTGACTCCCAGCAAGTCTTGGAGGATTTGCAGGAGCGCATGAATGCGCACGCCCAGGTGCTGGAATACGAAAAAGCCGCTCAAGTGCGCAACCAAATCGGTGCTTTGTCCAAAGTCTTGCACCAGCAGTCCATGGAAGCCAGCAGCTTGTCATCGTTGGACCGTGACGTGGACATTCTCGCTGTCAAGGTGCAAGGAGGGCGTGCCTGTGTGAACCTGGCCATGGTCCGGGGCAGCCGACACCTGGGGGACCGGGCTTATTTCCCCACCCACGTGGACGAGGGGGCGTCTTGGCATCTTGAGGGGGCGGACTCTCAGGCAGATTCCACTGAGACAGCGGTCTTGGAGGCCTTCATGGCCCAGCACTATCTGGGGCAATCGCTGCCTCCTTGGTTGCTGACGAGTCATCCCGTGGACGCGGCGCTGTTGGAGGGCATTGGCGAGGCGGCTGGGGTCAAGGTCCGGGCTCAGCACCAGCCTCGGGGGCAACGCCGCGTGTGGCTGGACATGGCCATTCAGGGGGCCGAAATCTCGCTGGCCCGGTTGTTGGCCGAGGAGGGTTCTCAACGGGAGCGGACCCGGCAGTTGGCGGAGGTGTTGGATCTGCCGCAGCAAGACCTGGACGCCTTGCGCATCGAATGTTTTGATGTCAGTCATACGGCAGGAGAGGCCACACAGGCGTCTTGCGTGGTGTACGAAAACCATGCCATGAGACCCGACCAGTACCGTCGGTTCAACGTGACGGGGGTGACTGCGGGCGATGACTATGCGGCCATGCGGCAAGTGCTCCATCGCCGATACGCACGATGGGCCGAGTCTGAGGAGCCTTCTCCCACCGCAATCAAATGGCCCGATGTGGTTCTGGTGGACGGCGGGGTCGGACAGGTTTCAATGGCCAAGCAGGTGTTTGAGTCCTTGGGACTGGACATTTCGGTGATCGTGGGGGTGGAAAAGGGGGAGGGACGCAAAGTGGGGCTCGAAGAGCTGGTCTTTGCCGACGGACGAGACAAATTGCGCCTGCGACATGACTCGGCGGCCTTGATGTTGGTGGCCCAAATCCGCGACGAAGCCCACCGATTTGCGATCACCGGGATGCGGGCCAAGCGGGCCAAGGTTCGGACATCGGGAAGTCGGCTGGAAGACATCCCTGGCGTCGGTCCCAAGAAACGGGCCCGCCTGCTGCAGCGATTTGGTGGTGTGCGCGGAGTGCAAAACGCCAGCGTCGAGGAACTGATGGGGGTGGAAGGCATCTCTCGGGAGCTGGCCCAGACCATTTATCGCAGCCTGCATTGACCCTTTGTAGAGAATCTGTCAAGAACTGCGTGCAGAATCCGTCTATGTTTCTGACCCTGCCAACCCTGCTGACCTGGGCGAGGATCGTGGCCATCCCGTTGATCGTGGCCATCTATTACCTGCCGGCGGACCGGGCCTTTCAAAATCTTTGTGCCACGGTGGTGTTTGTGGTGATCGCGCTCACCGACTGGCTCGACGGGTGGCTGGCGCGCAAACTCAATCAGACTTCGTCTTTTGGGGCCTTTCTGGATCCTGTGGCAGACAAGTTGTTGGTCTGCGCCACTTTGTTGATTTTGTTGCAGCTCGACCGTGTCAATGCTTTCATCGCCTTGGTCATCATCGGTCGGGAGATCACGATTTCAGCACTTCGGGAATGGATGGCGCAAATTGGCGCCTCCAGGAGCGTGGCGGTACACATGCTGGGCAAGATCAAGACCGTGGTGCAAATGGTGGCCATCCCGTTTTTATTGTTTGACGGCATGCTGTTGGGCCAGGTGGACACGCGGCTGTGGGGCACGGTGCTGCTCAACGCCGCCGCAATTTTGACCATTTGGTCCATGATTTATTACCTGCGCAAAGCTCTGCCAGAGATCCGCGCCCGAGCTCGATGACCTCTTCAGCAGGACTCGGGTCTGCCTCTTCGGTGTTTGATCGTTCTGTCCCAGCGCTATTTGTGCTCATTTGGAGCACGGGATTCATTGTGGCCAAGTACGGCATGCCGCATGCGCCGCCCATGAGCTTTTTGGCCTGCCGTTACGCCCTGTCCTTGATCATCTTCGCGGTTTGGATGCAGGTGGCGGGCCTGCGATGGCCCTCGGATCGTTCCGCCTGGGGGCACCTGGCCGTGACAGGCATCTTGATGCATGCCGGTTATTTGGGAGGGGTGTGGGCCGCCGTCAAAGGGGGCATGTCTTCGGGAACCTCCGCCCTCATCGTTGGTTTGCAGCCCATCTTGACGGCCATCTGGACGTCTTGGTCGGGTCATGACCACCGCACCACGGTGCGTCAGTGGTGGGGCTTGGGGATCGGACTTGTGGGTTTGACCTTGGTGGTATCGCGCAAGCTGAGTTTTGGCGAAGCCTCCTGGGCCTCGTTGGTGGACTGCTTGTTGGCCTTGATGTGCATCACAGTTGGCACGCTCTACCAAAAACGCTATGTCAAACCTACCGATGTGAGGCAGGCCAACGCCGTGCAATTGATGGCGGCCCTGGCAGTCACCTTGCCGTTGGCCCTGTGGGAGTCCGAGCCGATTCGCTGGAATTCAGAAGTGATCGGGGCGCTGGCGTGGTCTGTCCTGGTGCTCACCTTGGGTGGCAGCACCCTGCTGGTGTTCCTCATTCAAAGGGGCGGAGCCACCGGTGTGGCCAGTTTGATGTACCTGGTGCCGCCGTGCACGGCCCTGATGGCCTGGATACTTTTTGGCGAGGTGCTGACCCCCACGGTGCTGTTTGGGATGTTCTTGACCGCACTGGGTGTGTGGTGGGTGGTACGAACGCCTGCAGCCACTCCCGCGAAATCCGTTTAGAAAGGAAGAGGCATGAGTCGACATCGCATTGCAGCCATTGCAGGCGACGGCATTGGACAAGAAGTCTTGCCCGAGGGCTTGCGCGTCTTGGAGGCCGCAGCCCGTCGATTTGGCATTGAGTTGGATGTTCGCAGTTATGACTTCGCGCACTGTGGCTACTTTGCCAAACACGGCCAGATGATGCCTGACGACTGGAAAGACCAACTCTCAGGCCATGAAGCCATTTTCTTTGGGGCTGTGGGGTGGCCCGCCACGGTGCCAGATCACGTGTCGCTGTGGGGGTCGTTGCTGAAGTTTCGACGCGAGTTTGATCAATACGTGAATTTGCGGCCTGCCAAGCTGATGCCCGGCATTCGTTCTCCCTTGGTGGATCGACAAGGTCAGCCCCTCAAGCCGGGGGACATTGACATGCTGATCGTCCGGGAAAACACCGAGGGGGAGTACTCCAGCGTGGGTGGGCGGATGTTTGAAGGCACCGATCGCGAAGTGGTGATTCAAGAGACGGTCATGTCCCGTCATGGCGTGGACCGTGTTTTGAAGTTTGCTTTTGAGCAAGCCATGCGGCGCCCTCGCAAGAAGCTCACATCCGCCACCAAAAGCAATGGCATTGCCATCACCATGCCTTACTGGGACGAGCGCGTGGACCGGATGTCTCAAAATTACCCGCAGGTGGCGGTGGATCGGTTCCACATCGACATCCTCACCGCGCATTTTGTTCAACGGCCGCAACACTTCGATGTCGTGGTGGCCAGCAACTTGTTTGGTGACATCCTCTCGGATCTGGGGCCTGCCTGCACAGGCACCATCGGTATTGCGCCCTCGGCCAACCTCAACCCCTCAAGACAGTGGCCGAGCCTGTTTGAGCCCGTTCATGGGTCGGCCCCGGACATTGCTGGAAAGGGAGTGGCCAATCCGATCGGACAAATTTGGTCTGCTGCGCTGATGCTCGATTTCCTGGGGTATTCCCAGGCTCACGATGCGGTGGTGGCCGCCATTGAGCAGTTGCTGTCGGACCCGCAAGCCCCAAGGACGCCTGATCTGGGCGGGCGAGCGGGCACGGCGGATGTGGGCCGCGCCCTTGCGTCCCTGATCTGAGCCCGCACCGGGGTTCTCCCCAGGGAAAATTTGTCAGCCAAGGGGCCCGAAGTTGCGCATAGAATCCACCTTCCGCAAACGGAGCTGGGTCCTTGGTGTCCATCTCGGGAGTTTCTGGCCGTTGATCGCGGAGCCAAACATTTTTGCAATCTGACGTTAGGGGCATCCCTTGAACAAGACTGAACTGATCGAACACATCGCCAAGCAGGCAGACATCTCCAAAGCGGCGGCGACCCGCGCGCTCGAGGCCCTCATCGGTGGCGTCAAGAGCACGCTCAAGAAAAACGGCAGTGTCACCATCGTGGGCTTTGGCACATTCGCCGTGAGCAAGCGTGCTTCTCGCACGGGCCGCAATCCTCGCACTGGGGCTGCCATCAAGATCAAGTCGGCCAAAGTGCCCAAGTTCCGTCCTGGCAAGGCCCTGAAGGATCACCTGAACTGAATGACGTTTTCTGCCCTCCTGGCGGAATGGCTGGTTTCAGCGGCGGGTGCTTAGCTCAGCTGGCAGAGCGGCGCCCTTACAAGGCGTAGGTCGGCGGTTCGATCCCGTCAGCACCCACCACCCACCGAGCGGAGGCGAACCACGGTTCGCCTTTGTCGTTTTCGAAATCCCCAGTGTCCATTGAAGTGAATCATGTTTGATTTCGTCCGATCCCACACGCGGCTGTTCCAGTTCATCCTGGTGATCTTGGTCTTTCCTTCTTTCGTGTTTTTTGGGGTTCAGGGCTACAGCAGGTTCACAGAAGGCGGGCGCGATGAAGTGGCCTCGGTGGACGGACGGGGGATCTCCCGCGCTGAGTGGGAGCAGGCTCACCAACGTGCAGCCGAGCGCATCCGCCGACAAATGCCAGGGGTGGATCCCAAGGCCTTCGACACGCTGGAGTTTCGACGTGAGACGCTCGAGTCCCTGGTTCGCGAGCGGGTCTTGATGGCGGCCGCCCAGAAACAGTTTTTGCTGCCTTCGGACGAGCGCTTGGCTCGCCTGTTCCGGTCGGACCCTCAAATGGCGCCCATGCGCAACCCCGACGGTACGGTCAACAAAGACATTTTGGCGGCCCAAGGGTTGACCTCGGAAGGTTTTGCCCAACAGTTGCGGGGCGATTTCGGTATGCGGCAGGTGATGACTGTGGCTGGGGGAGCGGCGCTCGCCTCCAAAGCAACGGTCAGCGCGGCGCTCAATGCCTGGCTGCAACGTCGTGAGATCCAGTATGAGATTCTCGATCCCAAGGCTTACAGCAACAAACTGCAGCCTTCACCGGCCGAGCTGGAGGCTTACCTCAAAGGGCATGAATCGGACTTCAAACTTCCTGAGCAAGCACAGATTGAATACGTGGTGCTTGATTTGGCGAGCCTGAAGAAGTCGGTGTCGGTGTCTGAAGAGGACTTGCGCAAGTACTACGAAGAAAATGCGAGCCGATACACCGCCGCCGAGGAGCGCCGTGCCAGTCACATCCTGATCAAAGCCGACAAAGACATGTCGGCACCAGATCGCAAGAAGGCGCGTGAACAAGCGGAGTCGCTGTTGTCTCAGGTGCGCAAGTCGCCCAATGCATTTGCCGATCTGGCGCGCAAGAACTCCCAAGACCCAGGTTCAGCGGCCAAGGGAGGCGATTTGGACTTTTTTGGACGTGGGGCCATGGTCAAGCCCTTTGAGGACGCTGTTTTTGCCATGAAGGCGGGCGAGATCAGCCCGGTCGTGGAAAGCGATTTTGGGTATCACATCATTCAGCTGACAGGGGTTCGAGGCGGCTCCAAGAAGTCATTTGAGTCGGTGAGGGCGGAGATTGAAGATGCGGTGAAGACGCAACTGGCCCGTCGCAAGTTCTCAGAGTCCGCCGAGGTCTTCACCAACACGGTCTACGAGCAGGCCGACAGCTTGCAACCGGTGATTGACAAGCTCAAGCTGGAGAAAAAAGCGGCCACGGTGCAACGTTCTGCGGCTGCAGGCGCGGTGGGCGCGTTGGCCTCGGCCAAGTTTTTGGAGGCCATATTTGGCAACGAGACCCTGCGAAACAAGCGCAACACCGATGCGGTGGATCTGGGGGACAGCCAACTGGCCTCGGCGCGAGTGATCCAGCACACGCCAGCCAAAGTGCCGGGTCTGGACGAGGTCAAAGACAAAGTCAAAGAGGCGTGGCTGCGAGAGCAGGCCTTGGAGGCGGCGCGTAAGGACGGGCAGGCCCGTTTGGCCGCACTGAAGGCGGCCCCTCAAGCTGCGCTGCCCAAGACCGCTGTTATTGCGCGCAACCAGCCTCAAGGTCTGCCGCGTGCGGCCGTCGATGAGGTACTCAAGGTGGCAGACGACAAGCTACCGAGTGCCATTGGCGTGGATCTTGGCGCTCAGGGCTATCTGGTCGCACGGGTCACCCGCGTCGTGGCGCGCGAGGACGCATCAAATCAAGATGCAATGTTTGCGCCACAGATTGCCCAGGCGCTGGGGGCGGCTGAGAGCGCCTTGTACTATGAATCCTTGAAGAAGCGATACAAAGCGGAGGTCAAGGGCGTGCCGCCCCGGCCGGATGCGAGTGCCTCTTCTGCGGGTCGGTAACCCTGG
>RFSP01000351.1 GCA_009923895.1 Betaproteobacteria bacterium
TTCCTGCAAACGTTGAAGCGCATGGGCGCCCACTTGTGCGGCGTTGTCCACCAACCGATCCCGCTCAATCACTTCCAAAGTCGCCAGCGCTGCAGCGGCGGTGACAGGATTCTTCTCATGCGTGTAATGGCCCAATGCATAGGCCGCGGCCACATTCAAGTCATCGCGGGCGATGCAAGCCGCCAGCGGCAGCGTGCCGCCTCCCAAGGCCTTGCCCAGCACCACGATGTCGGGCGCAGCCCCGTCGTGCTCAGCCGCAAAGAACTTACCGGTCTTGCCTAAGCCCGTGGGGATCTCGTCGAAGATCAGCAGGGTACCGTGAGCGTGGCAGGCTTCTTGCACGGCCTTCCAGTAGCCGGGCGGTGGAATGAAGGGCACGGCACGTGCGGGCTCAGCGATGACGGCAGCCACATCGCCTTCACGCTCAAGCACATACCGAACCATGGAGGCACAGGCCAGCTTGCAGCGATCCAATAGGGGTCGGCCCTGCGCATCGACGTCGTGTCCATAGGCACAGCGGTAGCAGCCAAACGGTGCCACGTGCTCACTGCCCGGCAGCATGGGCCCCAAGCGCCCTCCACGGAACAAGCTCTCGCCTCCAACGCTGGAGGCACCAAAGCCAGCGCCATGAAATGCATCCCAAAAACTCAAGGTCTTGAAACGCCCGGTGGCTGTGCGCGCCAGTTTAATGGCCACCTCCACGGCATCGCTGCCGCCGGTGGTGAACAACACGCGGCCCTTGTGCCCGGTGAGCGCTTGGAAACGCGTGGACAGGGTTTCAGCCAATTCGACGGCGCGCTCGCTGGCAAAACGACGGGGCGCAAAACTCAAGGCGTCCAACTGGGCCTTCACAGCCGAGATCACATGCGGATGACCATGCCCCACGTGGTGGACATTGTTGCCATGAAAGTCCATGTAGCGACGGCCGGTCATGTCTTCGATGTAAAGGCCTTCGGCCTTGACCACCGGCGCCAGGCACGGCGTGGACACGGACTGGTGTAAAAAGACCGCGCTGTCACGCGCCAGCAGCAAACGGCTGGCCTCGTCCAAATGTTCAGCCTGCCAGGCCGCGCGCAAAGGCGTGCTGTTGATGTCGCCTTCGCTTTGCGAAGGCTCGTGAAAACCGTTGTCGCTGCGTGAACTCATGACCCGCCGCCTCAACCCATCAGGCCGCCGCCTGGGCGATGCGCTTGCGAACCCAGGCCGACAACAACTCGGCCACGATGACGATGGCCACGATGGTCAAAATGATGGCGCTCACCTGGCGCGACTTGACCGTCTGCACACTCTCGCGCAAATAGTGGCCCATGCCGCCGGCGCCAAAGAAGCCCACCACTGTGGACGCACGGAACACGACGTCCCAGGTGTAAATGGCAATGCCCGCCCAGGCCTGCAAACGCAGGCCTTGCAGGTCGCCCAGCGCGATGCGCGAGCCGTCGGCGCTGCGTGCGCTGGCCGCCAAGCGGCGTTCGCAGGCATACCCGCCCAGGCCGGCCGGCG
>RFSP01000352.1 GCA_009923895.1 Betaproteobacteria bacterium
GCAAGATGCACAGATCAGCTTTTCGGTGCCTGCTGTCGTACGGAGGCCCTGAGGCCGAAGGTGCTTATCGTGCGAGAATTGAATGTCGACGGTGGGACCCTTATTTCCTAGCGCCGTGGCGGCGTTCCCCGTTCTGTTGCGCGATTCAGTCGAAGCGCCCCAACGGAATGGGGGATGACCGGTCGGAAAGCCGGTTACTGCGGACGTGGCCGCGGCGCCACCCTTTCGCGCCGACCATGTTGGCAGCTTTTTGCGCCCCAAGTACCTGCTGGACGCCCGCGAAGAGTTCTTCGTGAAAAAGAGCATCACGGCCGAGCAACTGCGTGCCGTTGAGGACAAGGCCATTGCGGAGATCGTCAAGTTCCAACAAGACGTGGGCCTGCAAAGCATCACCGACGGCGAGTTCCGCCGCACATATTTCCACATTGATTTTTTGGACCAGCTGGGCGGTGTGAAGACCGATATCCCGGTGACCATCCGCAAGCCTGACGGGACTGAGGAGCTCGCCCCGCCCACCATTCGTGTTGTGGACAAAGTGCGTCACATCAAGGACATTCAGCGTGCCGACTTTGAGTACCTGAAGTCGCAAGTGGCTGCAGGCCTCACGCCCAAGGTGACGATTCCGTCACCCACCATGTTGCACTTCCGTGGAGGCCGCGCCGGCATCAGCCGTGAGGCCTACCCCGAGTTGGACCCGGTGTTTTACGACGACGTGGCCAAGGCCTATGGCGATGAGCTGAAGTCGCTGGCCGATGCGGGCTGCACCTATGTGCAAATGGACGACACCAACCTGGCCTATTTGTGCGACGAGAAGATGCGTGAGGCCGCACGCCAGCGCGGCGATGACCCCAATGAGCTGCCGCACCGCTATGCGCAGTTCATCAACAAGGTCGTGGCCCACAAGCCCGCCGGCATGACGCTGGCCATGCACCTGTGCCGGGGCAACTTCAAGAGCACGCACGCTGCAGCAGGCAACTACGAGCCGGTGGCCGAGGCCTTGTTGTCGGAGATGAACCTGGATGCGTTCTTCTTGGAATACGACGATGACCGCTCGGGTGACTTCCGTCCGCTGCGATTCTTGGGCAAGGGCAAGATCGTGGTGCTGGGCTTGGTGACCACCAAGTTTGGTGAGATGGAGTCCAAGGACACGCTCAAGCGTCGCATTGACGAGGCGGCCCAATACGCGCCCTTGGACCAGCTGTGCCTGTCACCGCAATGCGGTTTCTCCAGCACGGTGCATGGCAATAACATCGCGGTGGAGGCGCAGCGCTCCAAGCTGCGGCTGGTGGTGGAGACGGCGCAAGAAGTTTGGGGCTGATGGCGCTTTAGCTTCGCCCCAGGCCACGCCCCCGGGCTGCGCGGGGCTCATGCGGCTCGGGTCTTGATTCAATCGGAGATTGAATCAAGACTTCCCTGCGATGCTCGTGTCGCTCAGGTGCCTTGCGGAACTCGCCCACCTGATCTGACGCTCAGGCGGGCTCA
>RFSP01000353.1 GCA_009923895.1 Betaproteobacteria bacterium
GGGTGAGCGCGCGCGGTGTGATCTGCCAGGACACACCCCAACGGTCTTTGCACCAGCCGCAGGCACTCGCCTGTCCACCGTTGTCAACGATGGCACTCCACAGGCGATCTGTCTCGGCCTGATCGTCGGTGGCCACTTGGAAAGAGAAAGCCTCGTTGGGCTTGAAAGCGGGTCCGCCGTTGAGCGCCAGGCATGGAATGCCCATCACCGTGAACTCCACCGTCAACACGTCCCCCTCCTTGCCTGCCGGGTAGTCGGCCAACGCGTGGTGCACAGCCGTCACTCGGCTGTTGCTGAAAGTGTCTGCATAGAACTGCGCCGCTTCAAGCGCGGTGCCGTCATACCAAAGACACAGGGTGGTTGTGGGGGCATGGGAGATGGTCATGTTAAGTGCCAGTCCCGAAGCCCTTGACGCTGGCCATCAACCGGGTCAGTCCCAACAACGCATCGATGTGAGGCGTGGGGAGGTCCAATCGCTGCCCGATCTCGCGCACGGCACCCACGATGGCGTCCAGCTCTAAGGGGCGCCCGGCCTCTGCGTCTTGCAACATCGAGGTCTTGAATGCGCCCAGTTTGGCGGTGATGGCGTGACGCTCTTCGGGGCTTTGGGCAATGGGGCAGCCAATGCGCGCCCCGATAGCCTGAGCCTCCAACATGGCGGCCGAACAAAAGCCTCGCACCAGTGGGTCGGCCAGGATGCGATCCGCCGTGGCACCCGTGAGCGCACTCACCGGGTTCATGGTGAGGTTGCCCCACAGCTTGTACCAAATGTCATCACGGATGTTGTGGCTGGCCTTGGCATCGAAGCCAGCGCCGGACAACAGGGACACCATGCGCTGCACACGCTCAGAGATGGAGCCGTCAAGCGCTTGAGCCCCCACCTTGGGGTCTCCAATGATCAGGCCCTGCCCCATGCGGTGCTGCACCACACCCGGCTCCAAGGTAGATGCGCTGGCATGCACCACACACCCCACCACACGTTCAAATTCAATGGCCGCTGCAATGTGTCCGCCCGGGTCGACCGTGTCCAAGGTAGCGCCAAAGCCAGGCTGGCCGGCACAAAACCACCAGGGCACCCCGTTCATGGCCGGCATAACTAAGGTGTGAGGGCCCAAAAGTGGCGACAGGACCTGAGCCACCGTCGTCAACGCCTGTCCTTTGACGGCAATGATGACAAGGTCATGCACGCCCAGCTCGGCCGCATCTGAGGCGACCAGGGCCGGCGCCTTCACCAGGGTGTCAGCCATGCGCAGCCGCCAGCCGTGCTCGCGCAAGGCTTGCAAGGTGGCGCCTCGCGCCAGGGCACTGACCTCGCACGAGCCCGAAGCGGCCAGGCGTGTCCCTATAAAGCCGCCGATCGCGCCGGCGCCGATGATGCAAACTTTCATTCGCTATTACCCAGGGTCAGTGGATTCTTGTTGAACACGGTGTCTTTGACTGCATGGTAGCGGCATCGGTAGCGAGATCCGT
>RFSP01000354.1 GCA_009923895.1 Betaproteobacteria bacterium
CCCCACTGCATGAGGGCCGTTTTGAGCCGACGCACACCCAGGGCCGCCGCCAATCGCGTGGGCTCGCTGCGGTCATTGGCGTACGAGCAAAATCCGTCAATCTCACGTGGATCCAACCCTGCGTCTTGGCAGGCGGCCAAGATGGCTTGGAGCACCAACTTGAATTCTGGGTCTGGAGACTGCCCGTGTTTGTAGTACGGAGTTTCACCCACACCCACAATGGCAGCGCGGCCTCGCAGGGTGCGCGTCGTCACGACGATGCACCCTTGGGCTTGAGCCGTGTGCCAAACACCTGCGAACGGGCCAAGGCTTCAATGCGGTCAGGGTCCAGGCCCAACACCTCCCGCAGAATCTCTTCGCTGTGTTGACCAATGGACGGCGCCGCCACGGGATCGACCACAGGCGTGCGCTGGAATCGGATGGGAGACGCGAAGTTGGGAATCTCCCCCACCAAGGGATGCGCGATACGGGTCACGAAAGGGCGGGCCCGCGCTTCGGGTGACCGTATGGCTTGACTGACCGAGCGCACTTCGCCACAGGGGACTTGGGCCGCGCGCATGCGTTCTTGCCAGTGGGCCCAGGGTTGTTTGGCGAACGCCTCGTCAAGAATGGCAAAAAGTTCTTCGCGGCGAGCCAGGCGACCATCACGAAGTGACAACTCGGGGTCGTTGGCCAGATCGGGTCGGTCCAAGACCTGTGCAGCCAACCGTTGGAATATTTTGTTGTTGCCACAGTTGATGTAGAAGGCCTGGTCTTGGGCTTGGAACACCCCAGATGGGCACGTGTCGGGGCTCGTGTTGCCGTGCCGGCGATGTTCTGCGCCGGTGAACAGGTGCTGCATGGGCGCCCATCCGGTCATGAGCAACGCGGTGTCGAACAGCGAGACCTCCAAGTATTGCCCTTCGCCCTGCGTGGCCCTTGCATAGAGCGCACCCAAAATGGCGTTGCTGACCATCATGGCGGTGCTGATGTCCATGACGGGAGAAGACGCGCGCACGCCCAGCCGATCGGGGTAGCCATTCATCGACACAAAGCCGCTTTCCGCCTGTGCGATCGGGTCAAAGCCCAGTCGATCGGCGTAAGGACCCTCTCGGCCGTAGGCCGAGACCGAGCAGAAAATGAGTCGGGGGTTGATCGCCTTGCAGGTTTCATAGTCCAGCCCGAGGCGCTGCATCACCCCGGTCGAAAAGTTCTCCACCAACACATCGGCTTTGGCGATCAAGGCACGGGCCACTTCCAGACCCTCTGGTTTTTTGAGGTCCAGCGCCAGGCTGCGTTTGTTGCGGTTGCTCCAGACGAACGGACCGCCCTGCTCGGGGAGCTCAGGCAAGACTGGCGGGTAATAGCGCAGCTCATCACCTCGCTCGGGCGGCTCGATCTTGATCACATCGGCACCCATATCGGCCAAGAACATGGTGGCCAGGGGCCCAGCCACGAAGTGACTGAAATCTGCCACGACCACGCCTTGCA
>RFSP01000355.1 GCA_009923895.1 Betaproteobacteria bacterium
AGGAAGCGCAGGTGGATTTTTGTCAGGGCCCTTGGGTACTGGATGCTGCCACGGGCAAGCGAAGACGCACGTGGGTGTTCCGGTTGGTACTGAGTTTTTCGCGCAAGGGCTACTCTGAGGCCGTCTACAGGCAGGATCTGGAAACCTTCATCCGGGTGCTTGAAAACGCCTTTCGAGCCCTGGGTGGAGTGCCGCTTTTGTTGCGTTTGGACAACCTTAAGGCGGCGGTGAAGCACCCTGACTGGCTCGATCCGCTCTTGAATCCGAAGTTTGCGGAGTTTTGCCGCCACTATCAGATCGAGGCGGTGCCGTGCCGCCCGTATCATCCCCAGCACAAGGGCAAGGTGGAACGCAACATTGCCTACGTGAAGGACAACGCCCTCAAAGGCCGCGAGTTTGACTCGCTCCAAAGCCTTAACGCCCACCTTCAAACTTGGGAAAGCCGCACCGCCGACCAGCGCATCCACGGCACCACGCGCAAACAGGTGGCCGGTGTTTTTGCCTACGAAAAGGGCTTTTTGCAGGCGTTGCCAGCGTCGTTGTTTGAGAGCTTTGTGGAGGCTCGCCGCAGGGTGTCGAGGGACAGTTTTGTGGAATGGCGCAAGGCCTACTACGAGGCGCCGCCAGAGTACATCGGGCGTGATGTATGGGTGCGCTGGGACGGGCGTTGCGTGCGTCTCTTGAACCAAAGGATGGAGCTTTTGCAAACGCACACCCCGCAGGAGCCCGGGCGTTACAGCCGCACGCTGGGGGCCATGGGGATGAGCGGCCCTGTGCGTTCGGAAGGCCGCCGTCTGGTGAACGAGGCGGCCCTTTACGGGGAACACTGCCGGCAATGGGCCGCCGCCGTGCTTGAAGCGCGTGGGAGCGAAGGGTTGCGTGCCCTCATGGGGCTGTGCCGGTTGGGGCAAAAGCATTCCGCCGTGGATCTGGATGCCGCGTGCGCGCTGGCCCTGGAGGAAGGGGGGCGCAGCCTGCGTTCGGTGCAGCGGCTGCTCCAAAACCCGGGCGGCCCCGTGCAGTTGACCCTGGCCGAGGTGCATCCGGTGATCCGGCCGATGAGCGCCTACGGCCGTTTTTTTGACTCTCTTTATGCAAACAACCCACCATCCCATCCCCGAGAGCATCCAACAGCAGGCGCGCAAACTCAGACTCTCGGGTCTGTTGTCGAGCCTGCCGCTGCGTCTTGCTGAAGCGCAAAACCACCAACTCTCCGCCGCGCAGTTCCTCGAACTGGTGCTCCAGGACGAGCTCAATGTGCGCCACCAGCGCGAGCTTGCGCGGCGTCAAAGCGCGGCCAGCTTCAGGGAGAGCCGTGCCCTGGAAGGCTTCGATTTTAGTTTTAACTCCAGCATCAACCGCCAGCAGGTGTACGAACTGGCGAGCTGCCATTTTATTGAAGAAAAACGGGATGCGATCCTTGTTGGTCCGCCGGGAGTGGGCAAAAGCCACATTGTGCAGGCGCTTGGC
>RFSP01000356.1 GCA_009923895.1 Betaproteobacteria bacterium
TACACCCCCCCCAACACTGGCCACCACCTTTCCCCCATGCGGTCCCACCATCTCATGCGATCCAACCATTGAGAAGAGGACACGGCCGGGCGCCAACAACCAAAACGAGCATCTTCCACCTCAAAACTCAACAACCTCAGCCAATCACGCACCCGGCGGTAGGCCAAGGCTCCTTGCATGGGAGGCAACCTGGCCCCATCAGCCGGTGACGACTTGAACGCATGGCGAAGGCGGTCCTCCCAACCCCACAGGCTGTGAGGATTGAACCCCAAAATCATCAGCCGCCCTTCGGGAACCAAGACCCGCTCCACCTCTGAGAGCGTCAAATGGGGATCATTGGACAGTTCCAAGGCGTGAGGCAGCACAATCAAGTCGAGGCTTTGTGAAGGAAAGGGCAAGGCATCAAAGTCGCACTGCAGCACGCAAGAGGCTGCGCGTGCGGCGTCTTTCGAGCGAAGAGCCACCCAACGATGTGGCATGCGGTTTTCTCTGAGGCCCTCGAGCTCTGGCAATCCGAGCTGCAAAGCGTGATAGCCAAAGGTGTCCACCACAGCCTGCCCCAGGCAAAATTGCTCCCATTGAAGCACGTAGCTTCCCATGGGGCTGGTGAGCCAACGGCTCATCTCTATAATCCGCGGGTTTGCGGTCATGAATATCGTCGCACTTCCTGCTTTTTCCGACAACTACATCTGGATGCTGCACGATGGCCGTCAAGCCGTGGTGGTGGATCCAGGTGACGCCGCTCCTGTGAAAGCAGGACTTGAGAGTCACCGGCTTCAACTAACGACCATTCTAGTGACTCACCACCATCCCGACCACACCGGTGGCGTCAACGCCTTGCGAGATGAATTTCGCGTGCCCGTGTTGGGCCCCCAAGACTCTCGCATCCCCTCGCCCGTGCAGGCGGTGGCCGACAATGACACCTTTGAACTGCTGAATCGCCGCTGGGAGGTGATTCACGTGCCCGGCCACACCCGAGACCACCTGGCATTTGTCTGCCACGACGAGACCCCCTTGCTTTTCTGCGGAGACACGCTGTTCTCAGCAGGTTGTGGGCGGCTGTTCGAAGGAACGCCCGATCAAATGTGGCGCTCCCTGAGCCGCCTGAAAGCCTTGCCGCCTGCGACCCGTGTGTACTGCGCCCATGAGTACACCTTGTCCAACCTGCGCTTTGCTGCAGCGGTCGAGCCCACCAACGCAGACATCGCCTCTTACATCCAAGTCTGCACACGACTTCGTGCGCAGGGCCAGCCCACGCTGCCTTCGACTCTGGGGCAAGAAGCCAAGATCAATCCGTTCTTGCGCTGCACCGAACCCCCGGTGATGGCGTCTGCGCGGGTCCATGGCGCCAAAGACGATCGGCCCGCCGAAGTGCTGGGGGCCTTGCGCCAGTGGAAGAATCAATTTCAATGATGGGTCAAGCCCTGCGCACCTCATCGTGGCCTCGGCTCTGTCAACACCTGGTGGCGC
>RFSP01000357.1 GCA_009923895.1 Betaproteobacteria bacterium
TGACCGCCATGCAGGCGATCGGTCCGGCCTCCATCGAAGCGTTGGTGTCCGTGGTGTACGCCGACGTTCCGGTGGGCTTGCATCCCGTGGCGCGCCGCTCACTCTTGGCACACCTGCTCAAGCTGCAAGCCGATGGTCGGGCGCGTGTCGATGCCGAGGTCTGGGCCCTGATGCATTGATCTCGTAAGGAGTGCGCCTTGTGAGCGCACACGTTGTCGCTCTCAGCCGCCTTGAGTGGAGTCTGGCGACACCTGCACCCAGTGCCCATTGATGAGTTGTTCAGACGGGCGGAACTGACGCTTGTAGGCCATCTTGGGGCTGCTGCCGATCCAATATCCCAGATACAGGTGGGGCAGCTTCATTTGTCGGGCTTGTTCAATTTGCCAAAGGACACTGAAGGTGCCGTAGCTGGCTTTCTCGTCGGGCTCGTAGAAGGTGTAGACGGCCGACAAACCATCATTGAGTACATCGACGATGGACACCATTTTCAAAGTGCCCAAGCGTCCCTCGGGAGAACCGGCGGGTGGTGGGGTTCTGAACTCGACCAGTCTGGAATTCACGCGGCTTTGAAGCAGGAACTGCGTGTATTGATCCACGCTGTCCTCGTCCATGCCGCCGCCACTGTGGCGCCCACGCTGGTAACGCAAATACAGCTCGTAATGCTCACTCAAAAATCCGAGCTTCAGTGATCGCACTTGCAAAGCGCTGTGCGCTTTCCAGGCCCGCTTCTGGCTGCGATTGGGCACAAACGACTGCACCTGAACACGCGTCGGTACGCAGGACTGACAACCGTCGCAATACGGGCGATAGGTAAACAGCCCGCTACGCCGAAAGCCGTTGGCCACCAGCTCAGAGTAGGCGTCGGCATGAATCAAATGGCTGGGCGTGGCCACCTGCGAACGGGCCTGGCGCCCGGGCAGGTAGCTGCACGGGTAGGGCGCCGTTGCATAAAACTGCAACGATGACAGAGGCAGTTCGCTGGGATGGGTCACTCGTCGTCTCGGTCCAAAAGATCCCACAAACCCACATCATAGGACCAAGGGGGGCTGATCCGCGAAGTATTCGTATCCACTGGCCCGATGGCATCGCGCAAATGAGATTCAAATTGCAAACGAGATATTTCTCGAGCCCCCAGGCTGGCCAGATGAGAGGTGTTTTGCTGGCAGTCAATGAGGCGAATGTCCTCGGCTCGGCACTTGGCCACCAGGGCACACAGGGCGATCTTGGATGCGTCGGGTTGCAGCGAGAACATCGACTCGCCAAACACCATCTTGCCAAGCTCCACCACATAGAGCCCGCCTACCAAGCGCCCTTGGATCCAGGTCTCCACGCTGTGGACGTGTCCCATGCGGTGCCACTGCCCATAGGCTTGCCGCATCTCAGGAACGATCCAGGTGCCTGAGCCCTGGCGCCCAGAAATGCCCTGCCTTTGTGCGCAGT
>RFSP01000358.1 GCA_009923895.1 Betaproteobacteria bacterium
GCTGATCTACGCCTTCGCTGAACCACTGCCGTTGCCGCGCGCCCGCGGCGTGCAGGTGCTCAACACCGTGGCGGCCTTGGCCGAGGCCGGATACACCGCCCTGGCTGTGGACCTGCCGGGCTACGGTGAATCTGAGGCCCATGCGGTCCTCACACTTGCGGGCATGGCCGAGGCCGTGTGTGACACGCTTTTGGCCAGGGGTCATCAGCAGGCCATCTGGGTGGGGCATAGCATGGGGGGCATGGTGGCTCAAGAAGCCTGTGTTCGCCAACCCGCGGCCGTCCGGGCCATGGTGCTGGCTTGCACCTCATCGGCTTTTGGTAAACCGGACGGTGCCTGGCAGCTGGCCTTCGTGCGCGAACGCCTGGCCCCCTTGGATCAAGGGCTGGGCATGTCTGAGGTGGCCAGGAGGTTGGTACCGGGTTTGGTGGCTCCAGGCACCCGAGAAGAAGTCCGCCTATCGGCACAGCGGCTCATGGGGGCCGTCCCGGAGGCCACCTACCGCCAAGCGGTGCAGGCATTGGTGGGTTTTGACGGTCGGGCCCAATTGGCTCACATCGCTGTGCCTGTGCTGTGTTTGGCCGGCGAGCAGGACACCACGTCACCGCCTGAGGTGCTCAAGCGGATGTCCCAGCGCATCACCCACGCCAGTTTCCATTGCATCGAGGGTGCGGGTCACATTGCCAATTTGGAGCAGCCAAAGGCCTTCAATCGAGCCCTGATGGACTTCTTGTTGGCCCACTCACCGCCTCGACCTTGAATTCATCGGGAGCACTCCACCATGCCCAAGACCCCGCACATTGCTGGTCATGAAGGACACCTGACGGATCTACAACGAGAGTTGATCGATCGCGCGGCAAGACTCGGGCGGGAGCGGTTTGCACCTCGAGCGCTGTCCATCGATCGAGAGGCGGTGTTCCCGTTCGACAACTACGCGGACTTGCGAGACAACGGGCTGTTGGCCATTGGCGTGCCGCGCGAGTACGGTGGCTTGGGTGCGGATTTCGCCACCTATGTCATGGTGGCCGCAGAGATCGGACGCCACTGTGGTGCCACGGCGCTCACCTGGAACATGCACGTGTGTTCGACCTTGTGGGCGGGCTTCATTGCCGACTCACTGGACATGACCGCGGAGCAACGCCGCTCTCATGAGCGCCATCGCGCGATCCACTTCGAGAGGATTGTGAAGCACGGCAAGGTGTACGCACAACCCTTCTCCGAAGGAGGGGGGGCTGCTGCAGGGAAGGCGCCATTCGGCACGTTGGCCACGCGCGTCGATGGAGGCTACTTGGTGTCTGGCAAGAAGATCTTTGCCTCCTTGGCGGGCGCAGCCGACTACTACGGTGTCTTGTGCACGCTCGACGTTCCTGGGGCCACGCAACGAGACGCCATGTATTTGGCCGTGCCGGCCGATGCACCGGGTGTGCGGGTCTTTGGGG
>RFSP01000359.1 GCA_009923895.1 Betaproteobacteria bacterium
TGGAAACACCGGGGAGCCGGCGTGCACGGGCGGTGAGATGTCCCAAAGTCGACGCCGCGAGGGGGTCAGGCCGTTAGGGGGCATGGCGGGGCGAGGGTTTTTCTGGTGATCCATGGAGCTTGCGGCAAATTAGTTTAGTTGTAAAGTATTTCCATCGTGCATGCGTTGAGATGAGGATGCCATGACCCGGGTCGACACCTTTGCCAAAGATCGCTTGCCCGCCGCAACCGACCTGCCCGAGTTCTTGTTTGACGGTCCTGGATTGCACATGCCAGACCGGTTCAATATCGCCAAGGTCCTGCTCGACGATCGCGTGGCCCAAGGGCAAGGCCATCGAGTGTGTCTCATTGGAGCCGATGGCGTGGCTTGGACTTATGCGCAGCTGCAGGTCGAAGTCAATCGCATGGCCAACGTCTTGGTGAACGATCTGGGCCTCATTCCCGGTCAGCGTGTGTTGTTGCGCGGGGCCAATTCGCCGCGCTTGGCCGCTTGCTTTCTGGCCGTCTTCAAAGCCGGTGGAATCGCCGTGGGCACCATGCCCTTGTTGCGTGCCAAAGAATTGGCCACCATCATCGACAAGGCCCAAATCAGCCACGCGCTGTGTGATGCGCGGCTGGCCCAGGAGCTGCAAACGGCCCAGTCGCAAAGCACCACGCTGTCGCATCTGCTGTATTTCAACGGGCCAGCGCCCGAGGGCTCGGCGGCAGCCAGTGTGCAAACGCTGGAGGCGCTGGCGGCACATCAGCCCACCACTTTCGACGCCTTTGACAGTGCGGCCGATGACGTCTGTCTCATGGCCTTCACCTCCGGGACCACCGGTCAGCCCAAAGCCGCCATGCATTTCCATCGAGATATCTTGGCCGCCTGCCGCTGTTGGCCCGTCCATATGCTGCGAGCCACCCCCGACGACGTCTTTATCGGCAGCCCCCCCTTGGCCTTCACCTTTGGATTGGGCGGCCTGCTGATTTTTCCCATGGCCATCGGAGCGTCCACCGTCTTGCTAGAAAAGGCCACGCCCGATGTGCTTCCAGCCGCTGTGGCCGCTCACCGGGCTACGGTGATGTTCACCGCGCCAACCTCGTATCGGGCCATGGCCACCCAAGCACAGTCACACGATTGGTCGTCGCTGCGCAAATGCGTGAGCGCGGGAGAAGCCCTGCCAGCGGCCACCCGCCAGCTCTGGCGGGAGACCACCGGCATTGAAATCATCGACGGCATTGGCTCGACCGAGCTCTTTCACATCTTCATCTCTGCCGACGAGGCCCACGCCAAGCCGGGGGCCACGGGATTGCCCGTGCCTGGCTACGTGGCTGCCATCTTGGATGACCAGGGCCATCCTGTGCCCGCAGGGCAAGTGGGGCGGTTGGCCATCAAGGGGCCCACGGGCTGCAAGTACCTGGATGACCCCCGA
>RFSP01000360.1 GCA_009923895.1 Betaproteobacteria bacterium
CCTCGGTCGAGCACCAGGGCATCGTCGGTCACTCCCAGCACCATGTGCGGGTGTTGCTCAACCACGATGGATGACAACCCTTCTTCGCGAGCCACACGCCGAATGGCGCGCAACAGCTCTTGCACGATGATCGGCGCCAATCCTTCCAGGGGTTCATCAAGAAGCAGCAGACGCGGGTTGAGCACCAGGGCACGGCTGAAGGCCAGCATCTGCTGCTCCCCACCCGACAGCTGCGTGCCCAGGTTGCGGCGCCGCTCGGCCAGGCGTGGGAACAGGTCGAACACCCGATGGAGAGTCCACGGCCCCGGCCGCGCCACGGCCGTGAGGTTTTCTTCCACCGTCAACGATTTGAAGATGTTGCGCTCTTGGGGCACCCACCCAATGCCAGCGCCTGCGCGTTCAAAAGGCTGCAGGGTGTGAATGTCGCGACCTGCCAGCTCGATGCGCCCCGCATGACGCCGCGTCACACCCACCAGGGTGTCAATGAGCGTGGTTTTTCCGGTGCCGTTGCGCCCCAACAGTGCCAAAGAGCGTCCCGCTTCGAGGGTGAAGCTCACATCGCTGAGCACCACCGACTCGCGGTGGCCGCAAGTCAAGCCCTCCACGCGCAACAGCACCTCAGCCATGGGGCACCTCAGCCTCTGAGCCCGCGTCCACCAGGGCTTCGTGACCCAAGCCATCGCCCAGGTAAACCGCCTTCACCTGCGGATCGGCCGCAATCTCTTGCGGGGTGCCCTCGGTCAGCATGGCTCCGTTGACCAGCACGGTAATGCGCTTGGCAAAGCTGAACACCAAGTCCATGTCGTGTTCAATCAAGAGCACCGACACCTCGTCGGGCAAGGCCACCACGGTGTCCAAAATGTCTTGACGCTCGGCCGCTGGCACTCCTGCAGCCGGCTCGTCCAACAGCAGCACGGTGGGCTTGAGCGCCACCGCGAGGCCAATTTCCAGCAATCGGCGCTTGCCATAAGGCAGCTCTTGCGTGGGCCGATTGGCGTGCTCTTGCAACCGGAATTGCTCCAGCAAACGCTCCGCCTCATTGGCCACCTCCAAGTCGGTGCCCATCGGCTGCCACCAACGGCCTGAGCGACCCAGCCGACCACTGACGGCCAGCGCCAAACTCTGCAATGGCGTGAGCGACGCGAACAATTGATTGATCTGAAAGGTGCGCACCAACCCCAAGTGCACCCGTTTGTGTGGCGCCAGTTGGGTGATGTCACGCCCTTGGAGCAGCACCTTACCTGACGTGGGCGCCAAGACGCCCGTGAGCTGATTGACCAGCGTCGTCTTTCCCGCGCCGTTGGGGCCGATGAGTGCGTGACGCGCGCCACGGTGCAACTGCAGCGACACGTTTTGTGTGGCCGTGATGCCGCCGAATTGTTTGACCAGCGACTGGGTTTCCAACACGGGC
>RFSP01000037.1 GCA_009923895.1 Betaproteobacteria bacterium
GTGACTTGCGCGAACTGCCCTCGCCCAACGAGGATGCCGTCGCCGCCGTGGGCGCCGAGGCCTCATCCACCGCGGTCTTGCCCTGACCCACTCAGTGAGGTCGCCCCGGGTGGCTATTGACCCGTCATTGCGAATCCCAAAGGGGCGTAGGGTTCCCCGCGTCATTGCACGCCCCGAAGAGGCTGAAGGTTCCAGCCGTCATTGCGAGCCCCGAAGGGGCGCGGCAATCTACGGGATTGCTTCGCCGCGCCCGCAATGACGGCTCTGCGCGTCACGCAGGCAAGGATTGCAATGACTGGTAGGCACGCCAGGACGGGTCTGTTGGGATCGGCGCAGGCCTCGCCTCAATTGGGTTGCTTCAGGTCCTGCACACAACGAAATCCAATGTAGACCACGCGCGTGTCTCGGGGCTTGGTGGCCACATCGAGCTCGCGTTGGCGATCGGGGCCATACCACCATGAAGCGCCCCTTGTGATGCGCTCAGAACCATCGCCAGAGTCGACCCACTCCCAGACATTGCCTCCCATGTCAAAGAGCCCGTTGACGCCTGCAGGTGTGGTCATCACTTCCACGTGCCCGACCCCTCGGTCTAAAGCACCCTGGGGTGCTCGACCGACATACGGTCCGCAGCCGGACAGGCAGTGGCTGCGTTGCGCCGACACCCCGTTGGGATAGAGGTAGCGTTGACCTTTGATGAAGCCTGCGGGGGCAGAGGGCCGCTGCTCCAGGTAGGCCGCACGAACCCATTCCTCATCCCGAGGCAAACGCTTGCCTGCGTACTGACAGATTTGCTGCGCTTCGTCAAAGGTCAAGTGGACGGCGGGCTCTTCATCTTTGGCAGCTCCACCATAGGGGGTTTTCCAGGTCCATCCCTTCTTTTGAACCCATCCGGCTTCATAGACGTATCCACCCCCCTCGCGCTCTGCACGGCTGACAAAGCCTTGTCGCTGGGCCAAGTGTCTGACTTGACCAATCGTCACCTCGTGCACGTCCCACATCAGGCCATGCACGAGGACTTGGGTACCCAACGCAGGGCGTTCGCTGGAAGCGATGACGGCGCTCGAGAGAATACTGACGATGCCAAGCACTGACCATCGAAAGATCGCGCGGTGCAGCGAGCCCATCATGGTACGGCAGGTATCACGCGGGAGGAAATTTATCCACCGCGTCTGTCACGATGCCGTCAATACCCAACCCGATGAGCCACTGCGCCACAGAAGGGTCGTTGACGGTGTAGACGAGTCCGCGCAGGCCTGCGGCATGGAGCTTGGACAACAGCTCGGCGTTCATGAGGTTGTAGTGGGTGACGACGGCCGCACACTCAAGCGCCTGAGCGACGTTGAACCAGCCGTCCCAGAGGGTGTCTAGCAGCAGGCCGCGTGGAATGTGCGGGGCGGTTTCGCGCGCGCCTTGCAGGGCCTCGGGTCTGAATGAAGTGAACAATGGCGGAATTGGGGCATCGGCCCACAGCCGCATCACCTCTTGTCCCACGACTTGCCCGGTTTGCAACTCCAAGCCTGGGGTGGGCTTGATTTCGAGGTCGAGCAAGAAGCCGTTGCGTTGCAGGTAGGAGGACACCGCTTCCAGGGTGGGCATGGGTTCGCCGGCATAGGCGCGGCTGTGCCAGCCACCCGCGTCGAGTCGGGACAGCTCTGACCACGTCTTGTCGCCGGCTTTGCCTTGGCCTGCGGTGGTGCGGTCCAAGGTCGCGTCGTGCAACAAAAATGGCATGCCGTCGGCACTCAATTTGACGTCGCATTCAAAGGCGCGGTAGCCGTGTTGTGCCCCCACCCGAAAAGCGGCCAAGGTGTTTTCAGGGGCCAGCTTGCCAGCCCCACGATGGGCAATCCACAAAGGGTAGGGCCAGGGCTTCATGTGAGCAGGATCTCGACCGCTTCAACCATTGACCCGCGCGCCGGTGGCCGGATCGAACCAATGCAAGTGCTCCAAGGGGACGTGGAGCCGGCAGGTGTCTCCTGCGCGCGGGGCGATGTCGGTGCTTTCCATGCGCAAGGTGAAAGGCGCGGTGCCGATGTGACCGTAGACCAGGCGCTCGGCCCCCAGCATTTCCAAGACCTCGACCTGCATGACCCAGCTGCCATCGGGCGTGGGCTTGATGTGCTCCGGGCGGATGCCCAGCTGCAGCGGGCCGCTGCGAGGGGCCTCCACGGGCAGGTCAAGTGTGACGCCACCCGCCTCAAACCGGCGACCTTGCGCCTGTCCTGACAGGAGGTTCATGGGAGGCGAGCCGATAAAGCCGGCCACAAAGGTGGAGGCGGGTTGGCCATACACCTGCTCGGGTGTACCGATCTGTTCGATGCGGCCCGCATTCATGACGATCATGCGTTGAGCAAGCGTCATGGCCTCGACCTGGTCGTGTGTGACGAAAAGCGAGGTCACCCCCAGATCACGGTGCAGCTTTTGAATTTCGAGCCGGGTTTGTGCGCGAAGCTTTGCATCCAGGTTGGACAGGGGCTCGTCGAACAAGAAGACCTGAGGCTGACGCACGATGGCACGTCCCATGGCCACGCGTTGGCGTTGCCCCCCCGACAGCTGCCGAGGCGTGCGTTGCAACAACGCTCCCAACTCCAAAATGCCGGCGGCCTTTTGCACGCGCCGTTCAATTTCGTCCTTGGGGACCTTGGCGATCTTCAGGCCGTAGGCCATGTTGTCGTAGACCGTCATGTGCGGATACAGGGCGTAGTTTTGAAACACCATGGCGATGTCTCGCGCCGCAGGCTCCAATTCGTTGACCCGTCTTCCTGAGATGAAGATGTCTCCCGCGGTGACCTCTTCCAAGCCGGCCACCATGCGCAGCAAGGTGCTTTTTCCACACCCCGAGGGTCCGACGATGACGATGAATTCGCCGTCAGCGATTTCGGCGCTGACACCGTGTATGACCTTGTTGCCTTTGGCACCTTGGCCGTAGGTCTTTTCGACCTGCTGCAATGTGATCGATCCCATGACTGTCCTTGCTTCTCAGCCTTACTTTTCGCTGTCCACCAGGCCTTTGATGAACCACTTTTGCATCAGCATCACCACCATCGCTGGCGGCACCATGGCGAGCATGGCAGTGGCCATCACCAGATTCCATTGCTGGGCGGCGTCGCCGCCGCTGATCATGCGTTTGATGCCAATCACCACCGGGTACATCGATTCGTCGGTGGTCACGAGCAGCGGCCAAAGGTATTGATTCCAGCCGTAAATGAATTGAATGACAAACAGCGCCGCAATGCTCGTGCCCGACAAAGGCACCAACACATCTTTGAAAAAGCGCATCGGCCCTGCGCCGTCGACCCTTGCGGCTTCCACCAGCTCATCGGGCACGGTCATGAAAAACTGGCGAAACAAGAAAGTGGCTGTGGCCGATGCAATGAGCGGAATGGTCAGGCCCGCATAGCTGTTGAGCAGATGCAAGTCGGAGACCACCTGATAGGTCGGAAATATCCGCACCTCCACCGGCAGCATGAGGGTGATGAAGATGGCCCAAAAGCAAAACATCCGCAAGGGAAAGCGGAAATAGACGATGGCAAAGGCCGAAAGCAGCGAGATCACGATCTTGCCCAGCGAAATGACCAAGGCCGAGACCAGGCTGACCGTCATCATCGACGCCACGGCCGCACGGGCCCCCGGACCGTGTTCGCTGCCGGTGAGCACCGCCAGGTAGTTCTGCACCATGCGCGATCCAGGCAGCAGCGGCATGGGGGCCTGCACAATCTCTTGGGCGGAGTGTGTGGAGGCCACAAAGGTCAAATACACCGGAAAGGCCACAATGGCCACGCCGATCAACAGCACCGTGTGAGAGATGAAAGTGAGCCAGGGGCGTCGTTCAACCATGGGATTGCTGCCGTCAGTAATTGACGCGCTTTTCAACAAAGCGAAACTGCACCACGGTCAGCGCAACGACTATGACCATGAGCACCACCGACTGGGCGGCTGAGCCACCCAGATCCAGGGCCTTGAACCCGTCGTAATACACCTTGTAAACCAGGATCGCGGTGTCCTTGCCGGGCCCGCCCTCGGTGGCCGAGTCAATGATGCCAAAGGTGTCAAAGAAGGCGTAAACAATGTTGATGACCAACAAAAAGAAGGTGGTGGGTGACAACAGCGGAAACACAATGGTCCAAAAGCGCCGCCAAGGGCCAGCGCCATCGATGGCTGCCGCTTCAATGAGTGACTTGGGGATGGATTGCAGACCGGCCAGGAAGAACAAGAAGTTGTAGGAAATTTGCTTCCACACGGCCGCCATGACGATGAGGGTCATGGCCTGCTGGCTGTTGAGCAGATGATTCCAATCGACCCCCATTTTCCGAAGCCCGTAAGACACCACCCCAATGCTGGGCGCAAACATGAAGAGCCACAAGACGCCCGCCACCGCGGGTGCGACCGCGTAAGGCCAAATCAACAAGGTCTTGTAAGCCAATGCGCCTTTGATGATGCGGTCTGCAAAGACCGCCAGCAATAAAGACACCGATATGCCCAAAGTGGCCACCAACAGGCTAAACACCGCCGTCGTTTTGAACGACGCCAAATAGGTGGCGTCAGCAAACAGACGGCGGAAGTTGTCCAGCCCCACCCATTCGGTGCTGGTGCCAAACGCGTCTTGCTGCTGCAGCGATTGCAGCAACGCCTGGCCGGCCGGCCAGAAAAAGAAGACGCCGATGATGGCCAACTGGGGTGCCATCAGCACCCAGGGCAACCACCGGCTCTGGAACCAGACGCGCTTTTCTGCGGCCAAGACAGGTCAGCCCTTGTTGGCCTTTTCAAAGCGCTCCAGCTGCTCGTTGCCACGCTGCACAGCGGCATCCAAGCCTTCTTTGGGAGACTTTTTACCGGCCCAAATTTGCTCCATTTCTTCGTCGATGATGGTGCGAATTTGTACAAAGTTGCCCAGACGGATACCGCGAGACTTGTCAGTGACCTTGCGCACCATTTGCGTCACGGCCACGTCGGTGCCCGGGTTCTTCTTGTAAAAACCGCTGTCCTCAGTGACTTTGAAAGAGGCCATGGTGATGGGCAGATAGCCGGTGCGCTGGTGGCTCGCGGCCTGTACCTCAGGGCTGGAGAGGTAGTTGAAGAAGGCGGCCACGCCTTTGTACTCTTCTGCCTTGCGGCCAGACATGACCCACAGACTCGCTCCGCCAATGACCGTGTTCTGAGGTGCGCCAGTCACGTCGGGGTAGTAAGGCAAGGGTGCGATGCCGTAGGCGAACTTGGCATTGGCCTTCACGCTGCCATACAAGCCCGAGGAGCCTGTGTACATGGCGCACTCCCCAGACGGGAAGGTGGCGTCCGGCGTGTTGTTGCGGCCCTTGTAGACAAAGAGGCCCTGTTTGGCCATGTTGGCCAGGTTTTCAATGTGACGCACGTGCAGCGGCGTGTTGAAGGCCAGGCGTGTGTCCAGCCCGCCAAAGCCATTGCGCTTGGTGGCAAATTCAACGTTGTGCCAGGCGGAGAAGCTTTCCAACTGGGTCCAACTCTGCCAGCTGGTGGTAAACGGGCACTTGTGGCCCGCGGCTTTGAGCTTGGCGGCGGCCAGGGCCACCTCGGGCCAAGTGGCGGGCGCCTTTTCGGCGTCGATGCCTGCGGCCTTGAAGGCATCTTTGTTGTAGTAGAAAACCGTGGTGGAGCTGTTGAAGGGCAGGCTCATCATCTGGCCGTTGGGGGCGGTGTAATAGCCCGAAACAGCACTGATGTAGGCGTTGGGATCAAACTTCAGGCCTGAGGCCTTCATGACCTCGGCCACTGGCTTGACGGCCCCTTTGCTGGCCATCATGGTGGCCGTGCCCACCTCAAAAACTTGCAGGATGTGAGGCGCATTGCCGGCGCGGAAGGCGGCAATGGCGGCCGTCATGGACTCGGGGTAGCTGCCCTTGAAGGTGGTGACCACCTTGTAGTCTTTTTGCTTGGCATTGAAGTCTTTGGCCAGGTCATTGACCCACTCACCCAGCGCACCCCCCATGGAATGCCACCATTGGATTTCCACCTGGGCATGAGCGGGCAGCGATACCACCACGGCGGCAGCGGCGGCGAGCAATCCGAGTTTGATTTTCATGAAACGTCTCCGTGTTGACCTTGGAAAAATAGATTCTTGGAGGTCGACTTTCAGCCGAGAACCGACCCCCTGATGCAGCCCGCAAGGATACGGCCACTTTTTGACAGTGGAATTGCTGCACTGCGGTACGATATCGGGTTGCGCGCCAGCCTATGAACGCCCCCCTTCTCCCTCTCACGCTCACGGGTCCGTCCACGTCCGAAGAGGCAGGCCCTCGACTGCGTGAGATTCCCTACAACTACACCTCGTTTTCCGACCGGGAGATTGTGATTCGGCTGTTGGGCCCCCGGGGTTGGGACTTGCTGGAACAGCTCAGGGAAGAGCGACGCACGGGCCGCTCGGCGCGCATGCTCTACGAGGTGTTGGGGGATATTTGGGTTGTCCAGCGCAATCCCTATTTGGAAGACGACTTGTTGGACAACCCAGGGCGCCGTCAACTGCTGGTGGAAGCCCTGGAGCACCGCTTGGCAGAGGTCCAACGCCGCCGAACCCCCGACTCCGACGCCCAACGCGACGTCCTTGTGGGCGAGTTGCTGGACTTGGCACGGCAAGCGGTGGAGCGATTTGCCCGCCATTTTCGAACAGTGCAACAGCTTCGAAAGCAGACGCGGCGCGTGCTGGGCCGGCACACGGCCGCCGACAACCTCAAATTCGACGGCATGAGTCGGGTGGCCCACGTCACCGACGCCACCGATTGGCGGGTGGAGTATCCCTTCGTGGTACTCACACCGGACTCCGAGGCTGAGATGGCCGGGCTGGTTCAAGGCTGCATAGAACTCGGGCTGACCATCATCCCCCGGGGGGGCGGCACCGGATACACCGGGGGAGCCATTCCCCTGACTTGGAAGAGCGCGGTCATCAACACCGAAAAGCTCGAGCGTTTGAGTGAGGTGGAATGGGTGACCTTGCCCGGACTGGACCATCCCGTGGCCACCGTGTTCAGCGAAGCGGGTGTGGTGACCCAGCGGGTGGCCGATGCGGCTGAGCGAGCCGGCCATGTGTTTGCTGTGGACCCCACCTCGGCCGAGGCCAGCTGCATTGGCGGCAATATCGCCATGAATGCGGGCGGCAAGAAAGCGGTGCTGTGGGGCACGGCCTTGGACAATCTGGCCTCCTGGCGCATGGTGACACCCCAGGCCACCTGGCTGGAGGTGGTTCGTCTGAACCACAACCTGGGCAAGATCCATGACGTGGAGGTGGCGTCATTTGAGCTGCGGCATTTTGATGCCAGCGGCAAGAAGCTGGTGCAGACCCAACGGTTGGACATTCCCGGGCGCACCTTCCGCAAAGAGGGCCTGGGCAAAGACGTGACCGACAAATTTTTGTCGGGACTGCCCGGGATTCAAAAAGAGGGATGTGACGGCATCATCACCAGCGCCCGTTGGGTGGTGCACCGCATGCCGGCTCACGTTCGCACGGTGTGTTTGGAGTTTTTTGGCAACCCCAAAGACGCAGTGCCCAGCATCGTGGAGATCAAAGACTTCATGTTTGCCGAGGCCAAGCGCCCGGGCGGGGCCATCTTGGCGGGTTTGGAGCACTTGGACGACCGGTATCTGAAGGCCGTGGGCTATGCCACCAAGAGCAAACGCGCAGCGCAAATGCCAGGCGCAGGATTGCCCAAGATGGTGTTGGTGGGCGACGTGGTGGGCGACGATGCCGACGCCGTGGCCCATGCGGCCAGCGAGATTGTGCGTATCGCCAATGGCCGGCATGGCGAAGGCTTTGTCGCGGTGAGTGCCGATGCCCGGAAGAAATTTTGGCTGGACCGCAAGCGCACGGCGGCGATTGCCAAGCACACCAACGCCTTCAAAATCAACGAAGACGTCGTGATTCCTCTGGAGCGCATGGGGGAGTACACCGAAGGCATTGAACGTCTGAATATCGAACTGTCACTGCGCAACAAGATTGAACTGACCCATGCGCTGGAGAATTTCTTCGCGCGGGGTTCGCTGCCACTGGGCAAATCCGATGACGCAGGCGAGATTCCCAGCGCCGAGTTGTTGGAGGATCGCGTCCAGCAGGCCCTGGTCTTGGTGCGTGCGGTGCGGGACCAATGGACGCACTGGCTGACCCAACTAGACGTGGTCCAGCCCGATACGGGTGAGACTTGTTTTGCCATGCTGCAAGATTGGCGGTGGCGGGCGTCTTGGAAGCTTCAGATACTCAAACCCTTGCAGGGATTGTTCAGCGGTGGTGCATTCACGTCCATCCTCGACGCCTGTCGAGACCTGCACCAGAAGGTTCTGCGCGGCCGCGTGTGGATTGCCCTGCACATGCACGCGGGTGACGGCAACGTACACACCAACATCCCGGTCAACAGCGACCATTACGACATGCTGCAAACCGCCCACGAAGCGGTGGGACGCATCATGGCGCTGGCGCGTCGTTTGGATGGCGTGATCTCGGGTGAGCACGGCATTGGCATCACCAAGCTCGCATTCTTGTCAGACGAAGAATTGCAGCCGTTTGCAAGCTACAAAGCGGCTGTGGATCCGCAGGGCCGGTTTAACAAGGGCAAGTTGCTGCGCGAGGTGCCGCAGGATGCCGAAGGGCACACGTGGGCCGCTGATCTGAGCGCGGCTTACACCCCCAGCTTTGGATTGATGGGCCACGAATCGCTCATCATGCAGCAAAGCGATATTGGAGACATCAGTCGCAGCATCAAGGACTGCCTGCGTTGTGGCAAGTGCAAGCCTGTGTGTGCCACGCACGTGCCGCGGGCCAATTTACTCTACAGCCCCCGAAACAAGATCTTGGCCACCTCGTTGCTGATTGAGGCCTTCTTGTACGAGGAGCAAACCCGCCGGGGTGTGAGCGTCAAGCACTGGGAAGAATTTGAGGACGTGGCCGATCACTGCACGGTGTGCCACAAATGCGAGTCTCCTTGCCCCGTGAAGATTGACTTTGGTGACGTCACCATGAACATGCGCAACCTGTTGCGCAAGATGGGCAAGAAGACCTTCCGACCCGGGCAGGCCGCGGCCATGGCGTTTTTGAATGCCACGCATCCGCAGTCCATCAAAGTCATGCGCGCAGCCATGGTGGGCTTGGGCTTTCGGGCCCAGAGATTTCTGCACGATCTGCTCAAACCGGCCGCACGCAAACAAACCAGTGCGCCGCCGGCCACCTTGGGGGCACCTGCGGTGCGTGAGCAGGTGATTCACTTTGTGAACAAGAAGATGCCGGGGGGGCTGCCCAAACGCACGGCACGGGCCCTGTTGGACATTGAAGACGCGGCCTATGTGCCCATCATTCGCAACCCGCAGACCACCCACAGCGACACCGAGGCGGTGTTTTATTTTCCTGGATGTGGCAGCGAACGCTTGTTCAGTCAGGTGGGGTTGGCCACACAAGCCATGCTCTGGCATGCGGGTGTGCAAACGGTGTTGCCGCCGGGCTACTTGTGTTGTGGGTATCCGCAGCGCGGCGCTGGGCAATTTGACCGCGCCGAAAAGATCATCACCGACAACCGCGTGTTGTTCCACCGGGTGGCCAACACGCTGAATTACTTGGACATCAAGACCGTGGTGGTGTCTTGTGGCACCTGTTTTGATCAGCTGCAGGGCTATCGATTTGAAGACATCTTTCCCGGATGCCGGATCGTGGACATTCACGAGTACCTGCTGGAGCGTGGGGTGAGCTTGACCGGGCACGAGGAGGCCTACCTCTACCATGACCCCTGCCACAGCCCCTTGAAGCAACAAGACGCCATGAAGACGGTCAAAGCCTTGGTGGGCCCCCATGTTCTCAAGAGTGAACGTTGCTGCGGCGAGAGCGGGACGCTTGGAGTGAGCCGTCCGGACATCAGCACCCAAGTGCGTTTCCGCAAGGAGCAGGAGTTGCGCCGAGATGAGGCTGCGCTGCGGGCCATGGGGCCTTTGTCGGCAAAGGCGGATGTGAAAATCCTCACAAGCTGCCCCAGTTGTTTGCAGGGCCTCAGCCGCTATGAGGGCGATCTGAACAACGGCTTGTTGCAGGCCGATTACATTGTGGTGGAGATGGCTCGCAAGATTTTGGGTGCCGACTGGCTGGAACAGTATGTGCGCCATGCCAACAACGGCGGTATAGAAAGGGTGCTGGTCTGATCATGTCTGAACATCGCAATCCCCAGCCCACCGCACTGACAGTGCATCAGAGCTCTCGAGTTCTGGAGGTGGGGTTTGAAGACGGCCAAACTTTTCGCTTGCCTTTTGAGCTGTTGAGGGTGTACTCACCTTCTGCTGAAGTGCAAGGTCATGGCCCAGGCCAAGAGGTCTTGCAAACCGGCAAACGCCATGTGGGTATCGTGGGTGTGGAGCCGGTGGGGCACTACGCTGTGCAACTGAGTTTTGATGATGGCCACAGCTCGGGCCTGTTCAGTTGGACCTACTTGCACGACTTGGGTTCACAACAAGAGGCCTACTGGCAGCAGTATTTGCGCAGGCTTCAAGAGGCGGGGGTGGACAGAGATGCACCCATGCCGGTGGCGCAGGCGGGGGCCTGCTCTCACCACTGAAAGGACAGGCCATGGCCCAGACGCACTTTGGTTTTGAAACGGTCGACGAGCAAGAGAAGGCTCAGCGCGTGCGGGGGGTGTTTGATTCCGTCGCGTCCAAGTACGACCTCATGAACGATCTCATGTCCATGGGCATGCACCGCGCTTGGAAGGCTTACACGGTGGCCTTGGCCCACGTCAAGCCGGGTGATCGCGTGCTTGACATCGCAGGCGGGACGGGGGACCTGACCCGGGCCTTTGCTCACCAAGTGGGAGAGCAGGGCGTGGTGGTGCACACCGACATCAATGAGGCCATGCTGCGCACGGGGCGCGACCGCATGTTGGACGACGGGTTGTGTTTGCCCACGGTGGCGTGCGACGCGGAGCACTTGCCGTTTCCCTCAGAGAGCTTTGATTTGGTGAGTGTGGCCTTTGGCTTGCGCAACATGACCCACAAAGACCTGGCCTTGGCCGAGATGGCGCGGGTGCTGAAGCCCGGTGGTCGGCTGCTGGTCTTGGAGTTCTCCAAAGTGGCAGCGCCATTGCGCAAAGCCTACGACTGGTATTCCTTCAATATCTTGCCCAAGTTGGGGCAGTGGGTGGCGGGAGACTCCCAGAGCTACAAGTACTTGGCTGAATCCATACGCATGCATCCCGACCAAGACACCCTCAAAGACATGATGAAGTCAGCGGGATTCGGCCATGTGGATGTCCACAATCTCACAGCCGGCGTCGTGGCCCTGCACATGGGCATCCGGTGCTGACCGGTCCTGGCCATTCAGCAGGTGGCCTTGAATTTGATCCCGCGCAACGCCGTCCCCCTACCTTGATCATTGCCCCTGGGTCGCCTCTGGCGGGATGATCTGCGCGTG
>RFSP01000361.1 GCA_009923895.1 Betaproteobacteria bacterium
TGGTGGTGATGGCACCCACCGACAAGCCTGCATCGGCAGCGGCATCGCGCCGCACATTCACGTTGACGGTGGGCTTGTTGGCTTTGAGGCTGGTGTCCAAATCGGCCACGCCGGGCACGGCCCGAATTTTGGCCGTCAATTGCCGCGTCAGTCGATCAAGTTCCATCAGGTCGGGCCCCTGAATCGACACCGAAATGGGCTTGGTGCCGCCAATGGTGTCCAGCAGGCCCACATGGGTGACCGTGATACCCGGGATGGAAGCTAGGCGCTCTCGCATAGGCTGCGTCAATTGGTCGACGTTGCGTTTGCGATCTGCACGGTCCACCAAGCGCACGTACAAGCTGGCATAGATGCGGCCTTGAGCCAGACCGGTGTTGATGGTCGTGACCGTGTATTTCACTTCTGGAAACTCGCGCAAAGCGGCATCCACCTGCCTGGCACGCGCCTCGGTCAGTTCGATCGAAGAGCCCACGGGGGTGTAGAAGTTGACCGTGGTTTCTGAGTAGTCAGCGCGAGGCACAAATTCAGTGCCCATCAGCGGCACCAAAGCCAACGCACCCACCAACGTGCCAACGGCCAAACCCAAGGTGGATTTTCGGTGCTTGAGCGACCAGCCCAGCACGCGCACATATGTCTGGCCCAGCCGGTGTTGCGCACGGTCAAACCAATGCGTCAGTCGACCCAAGGTGTGGTCGTACAGGCCCTGCGGGACAAAGGGTTTGCCTTCGCGATCAATGGCCGGGTCATGCCACACCGAGCTCAACATGGGGTCGAGCGTGAAGCTCACAAACATCGAAATCAACACCGCCGCCACGATGGTGACACCGAATTCGTGAAAGAACTTGCCAATGATTCCGCCCATGAAGCCGATGGGTAAAAACACGGCCACGATGGACAGCGTGGTGGCCAAGACGGCCAATCCGATTTCCATGGTGCCGTCCAAGGCGGCCAGGCGAGCCGTCTTGCCCATTTGCACGTGGCGCACGATGTTCTCCCGCACCACGATGGCGTCATCAATGAGCAGCCCCACGCACAAACTCATGGCCATCAAGGTCACCATGTTGATAGTGAAACCAAAGACGTACATGAACAAGAAAGTGCCCACCAGGGCAATGGGCAGCGTCAAGCCCGTGATGATGGTCGAGCGCCAGGAGTTGAGGAACAAAAACACAATCAAGATGGTCAGCAAGGCACCTTCAATCAAGGTGCGTTTGACGTTCTTCACCGCCACGCGGATGGGCCGCGAGTTGTCTCGCACCACGTCTGCGGTCATGCCCTTGGGCAGTTCGGCTTTCAGGGCCTGCGCCGCTTTGAGCAATCCGTCCACCACCTCAATGGTGTTTTCTCCTTGATTTTTCTGCACGTCCAAGACCAAGGTCCGTTGGCCGTTGTACAGGGCCAAGGTCTCCAC
>RFSP01000362.1 GCA_009923895.1 Betaproteobacteria bacterium
GATCGGTGGGATCCCTCAGAAATTAATGCATTGAATGCATCATAAACAAAAAAATAATGCATTGGACTTTGAAATTTGTCCTTCATACGATGCGCTCACGCAATCTTCTTCAACAACCCTTGAACTGCCCCGAGATGGGCACAGGAGGTCATATGAACTTGATGAACAAAGGCCTGCGCGGCCTCGTAGGTGGCGCTTTGACGGTCCTGATGGCCGCCACCGCCTGGGCCCAGAACTTTCCGACCAAGCAAGTCAACCTCATGGTGCCCTACCCTGCAGGAGGGCTTTCCGACGTGATCGCGCGAGTCGTGGAGCAGCCGCTGGCCAAAGCGCTGGGGCAGATGGTCATCGTGGAGAACTTGGGCGGCGTGGGTGGAGCCATCGCGGCGCAAAAGGTGCTCAATTCGCCATCGGATGGGTATTACCTGTACCAAGGTTCACCCAACGAATTGATCCTGGCGCCTTTGGCCCTGCAAGCCGTCAAGTACAAGGCCGAAGACTTCCGCTTCGTGCAAATGATTGGCACCTTCCCCATGGCGGTGCTGGCGCGCAAAGGTTTGCCTGCCAACAACATCGATGAGTTGGTGGCGCTGGCCAAGAAACAGGCCGCAGCGGGCAAGCCCTTGACCTATGGCAGCGTGGGCATTGGGTCGTTCTACCACGTGCTGGGGGCTCACTTTGCCAACATCATTGGCGCTGAGATGACCCATGTGCCCTACAAGGGGGGCGCCCCCATGTTGCAAGACATGGGCGGGGAGTTGGTGGACATTGCCATCTTTGTGGTGGGCGATCAGATTGTCGGGTTGGCCGATCAAGGCAGACTCAAGGTCTTGGCCACCCTGGCACCTTCGGGCAAAGTGGAGGCCGAATTCCTGCGCAAGTACCCTGCGGTGAATGACAGCAAGTCGGTGAAAGACTTTGCCTTCAACACCTGGACCGGATACTTTGTGAAGAAGGACACGCCCGAGCCCATCGTGCAGGCGCTCAACAAGGCCCTCACCACCGCCATGGGCGATGCCGGTGCCAAGGCCCAGCTGCAAAAGATTGGGGGCAACGTGCCGACCATGCTGTCGCTGGCCGAAGCCGCCAAGGAATATGAGGCCCAAACGGCCAGGTTCCGGGCCATTGCCAAGGCCATCAAGCTCGAGGCGCAATAAGCGCTTGGTTGTTGACGCTCACCTCGCAGGCTCAGCCCCACCCGAACATGTCTGAACTTCAGGAATTCATTTCGTTGCGGCGCGAGTTGCACCGGTTCCCCGAGCTGGCCTTTGAGGAGCACCGCACCTCGGACCTGGTGGCCTCCAAGCTCCAGGCCTGGGGCTACGAGGTGCACCGGGGGCTGGGAGGCACGGGTGTGGTGGGCACCCTGCGGCGCGGCACGGGTGGCCCGCCTGTTCGCGGGGTTCTGCG
>RFSP01000363.1 GCA_009923895.1 Betaproteobacteria bacterium
CAACGCCTCTTGCTTTCGGTGCTCAATGTCGGCGTCGCGCGTGGGGCGAGAACCACCGAGCGCGCGCAGCGTCAAGCGGTACAAGTCTTCCAACAACTTGCCCTTCCAGGCATTCCAGACCTTGGGGCTCGTGCCTCGAATGTCGGCCACGGTCAACAGGTACAGGGCCGTCAGCCGCCGCTCGGTGCCCACGAGCTTGGCGAACTGAGAAATCACCTCGGGGTCACTCAAGTCTTCTTTCTGGGCCACATGGCTCATGGTCAAGTGATGCTGGACCAAGAACTCAATGAACGCCATGTCGTCTTTGCCAACGCCATGGTCGCGGCAGAACTTGCGCACTTCGCGCGCACCCAGATCGGAGTGGTCACCGCCTCGGCCCTTGGCCACGTCATGAAATAGGGCGGCCACGTAGAGCACCCACGGTTCGCTCCACCCGGCGGCCAGTTGACTGCAAAACGGGTATTCGTGGGCATGCTCGGCAATGAAAAACCGGCGCACATTGCGCAACACCATGAGAATGTGCTGATCCACCGTGTACACGTGGAACAAGTCGTGCTGCATGCGTCCCACAATGCGGCGAAACACCCACAAGGTGCGGCCCAACACCGACGTTTGATTCATCAGCCGCAGGGCATGGGTGATGCCCACGGGCTGGCGCAAGATGTCCATGAACAGCGCGCGATTGGCCGGGTCACGGCGGAAGTCGCCGTTCATGACATTGCGCGCGTTGTACAGCGCCCTGAGCGTTCGGGCCGACAGCCCTTTGATTCCGGGCGTTTGCTGGTAAGCCAAAAAGGTGCGCAAGATGGCGTGGGGGTCTCGCGCATAGACCTGATCGTCCACCACCTCCAGCATGCCGCCGCGATCCAAAAATTCTGCGCTCAAGGGGCGCATGGGCGCATCGACCGACCCGGCAATGCGCTCGGTCATGTTGAGCAGCAAAATCTGATTGAGCTGCGTCACCGCCTTGGCTGCCCAGTAATACCGGTGCATCAGCACCTCAGAAGACCGCTGCGCCCGCGTGGATTGCAAGCCAAAGCTGTCGGCCACCGATGTTTGCAAGTCAAAGACCAGCCGGTCTTCGCGCCGCTTGGCCACGGCGTGCAGCCGGGCCCGAATCAGCCGAAGCACGCCTTGATGTTTTTGCAGTTGGCTCACTTCAAAAGGGGTGAGCAGCCCGCGGCTGGCCAAAGCACTCCAGGTTTGCCCAAAGCCTGCGGCACGGGCAATCCACAACAGCACTTGCAAATCACGCAAGCCCCCGGGGCTTTCTTTGCAATTGGGCTCCAGCGCGTACGGCGTGTTCTCGTACTTGACGTGGCGCTGTTGCATCTCGAGCGTCTTGGCCCGCAAAAAGGCGCTCGGGTCGAGCACTTTTTGGGTGGCTTTGACAAACTGCGCATACAAGCG
>RFSP01000364.1 GCA_009923895.1 Betaproteobacteria bacterium
CTGATTGGGGGACCCTATGTGGTCACCCATGAGGCGGTGTGCAAAGCGTTTCGACCCAAGTCGGCACAAAGGCCACAGGGGTCATAAAGTCCTCAACGGCCTCCAGGGCCAAAAGGCGCAGGGGCCCCTACTTGACCAGGCGCGTCAAGCGCTCGGCATCGAAATCTTCTTGGGTTTTCGCGTCCCCGGGCACACAGGCGGGCTGTTGCCCAGTGGGAGAGGACTGCGACAAGCGCTCCACCGCCTGCCACAGCAGCGCGATTTGGTGTTCATGGCTCGAGGCATGGTCGATCAGGCCTTTCATGGCCAACGCCAACGGGTCATCGCCTTGCGTCACGCCATAGGCGGAAAAGCCCAGTTTGGCGGCCGCAGCTTCGCGGGACGCGTCGTCACCCAAAAGCACCCTCGCAGGATTGCCCACGGCCGTGGCGCCCTCCGGTACGGCCTTGACGACCACGGCGCCCGAACCAATCCGTGCACCTGCACCCACGGTAAAGCCCCCGAGGACTTGCGCGTTGGCGCCCACAATGACACCCTGACCCAAGGTGGGATGCCGCTTGGCACCCTTGCTCAGCGAGGTGCCGCCCAGGGTCACGCCCTGGTAGATGGTGCAGTCATCTCCCACTTCGGCGGTTTCTCCAATGACCACCCCCATGCCGTGGTCGATAAAGACACGTCGACCCAAGGTGGCGCCCGGGTGAATCTCAATGCCCGTGAGAAAGCGTGCGAACTGCGAAATCATGCGCGCCAGCCACCGCAGCCCCCACCCCCAGCAGGCGTGCGCCCACCGGTGCAACACAATGGCGTGCAGGCCGGGGTAGCAGGTCAAGACCTCCCAAGGCGTGCGAGCCGCAGGGTCGCGTTCCAAAATGCAGGCGATGTCTTCGTGAAGTCGCGAGAACATGATGGGTGAAGTGTAGAGGGGCTCGTAAGACCTCACCTTGAGCGTGACATGGCCCGGGCGATTCCTCGCAAAATGTCCACCTCTTCACGGGTCAAGTTCAGGCGATTGGCCAGCTGGTTGAGGCGTGGGATCAACTTCTTGGGCGCTGCCGGATCCAGATAGCCGATGTGCTCCAGGGCAGATTTCCAGTGGTCGAGCGTCCCTTGGATGGATTGTGCGTCGGCCCAAGGCGCTTGCGGCGCGCGTTCACAGACTTCAAAACCGCCCAGGGCCTGACGCCACTCGTAGGCCACGATTTGCACAGCCTGGGCCAAATTGAGAGAGCCATAGGCCGGATGCGTGGGAATGCTCAAGGTGGCGTGGGTGCGATAGACATCCTCGTTGGACAGACCGTGCCTCTCCGACCCAAACAAAAAGGCCACACGATGGCCTGTGGCAGCCACCTGCGGCAAGAGCTGTCTGGGCGCAAAGGTGGCAGGACCAAAGTCGCGGGGCGTCATGGCAGT
>RFSP01000365.1 GCA_009923895.1 Betaproteobacteria bacterium
GGGGCCTGAGAAGGAACCTGTGTTCGCCCGGCGGTTTTGAACGTCTTCACCACGGCCCCGCCCAGTTGTTGCGACTGCAGCCGAGCCAGCCCCGAGGGCAGCATGAACGTGGGCACGGTGTCCAGATCCACGCATTGACCGGGGAACAGGGTGGACAAGCGGTCCATCAAGTTGGACAACTCGCGGACATTGCCAGGCCAATCGTAGGCCGTGAGCAAGTCGAGCATCCGGTCGGTGAACGTCAAGGCCACCATCCCGCCTTGCGCGTGGTGGGCTGCGTAATGGGTCAGCAGGTCCACCACGTCCTCGGCACGCTCTCTCAGTGGGGTGGTGGCCACGGGCAGGACGTTGATGCGGTAGTACAAATCTTCTCGGAAGCGCCCGGCGCTCACCTCGGCTTCCAGGTCTTTGTGCGTGGCAGCCACCACGCGCACGTCAATGGGCACCTCGCTGTCGGCCCCCACCGGCAAAATCCGCCGCTCTTGCAACACCCGCAGCAGCTTGACCTGCATGTCCAGGGGCAAGTCCCCAATTTCATCGAGGAACAACGTGCCACCTTCGGCCAACTCAAATCGGCCCACGCGGTGGTTAAAAGCCCCCGTGAAAGCCCCTTTGCGGTGGCCAAAGAGTTCGCTTTCAATCAATTCACGAGGAATCGCGCCACAGTTGATGGGCACAAAGGGGCCGTTGGCTCGAGGCCCGTGGGCGTGCAACGCCTGGGCCACCAGTTCTTTGCCGGTGCCGCTTTCGCCGGTGATCAGCGCTGTGGAATTGGAGTGTGCGATCGTCTCAATCAGCTGGCGCAACTGCTCTGTGGCGCTGTGCGAGCCCACAATGCTGACGCGGGGGCGCTTTGATGCAGCCGAAGACCGTTCGGACAATGACATGCCACCTCGCCCAAGGGGATCAAGAGGAACTGGACACCAAGTATACAAGTGGTTGCAAAACGGGGGTCCGGCCTCAAGACTTTGGGTCCGGTGCCGATTCTCAGGACGTCTCGGAGTTTCTTCGGGCCTGTCTGATGGCGGGGCCGACCCTAGTTGTCTGGAGTTTGAACATGAACATCGCCGTGCGGGCCCCTCGCGGGCTTGACCTCTTGTCAAAATGGTTGGGTTTGGCTGCCCTCAGTCTGGCCATGGCGGGCTGCTCTTCTACCAAGGGTTTCTTGGCGGATTTCTCGCTTGGCAAGCCCTCGGACCCGGCCACCTCAGCGCTGGCCATCAAGTCCGACTCCACGGGCGCCACGGCTTCCATGCTGCAGCCCATTGTGGAAAAGCGCGAAACCTTTTTGGCCACGGGTTACGCCGTCATCAGTGTGCAGCCGCATAAAAATGCGGCCCAGCAGCGTCTGATGGCCATTCGGGCTTCCAAGCTCGATGCC
>RFSP01000366.1 GCA_009923895.1 Betaproteobacteria bacterium
GCGGGGCAACGGCAAGATCATTCAAGAACTGGAGGGTGAATTCCGTGGCGCAGGCTGGAATGTCATCAAACTGCTGTGGGGCAGCAACTGGGATCCCCTGCTGGCGCGTGACAAAGACGGCGCCTTGCGTCAGTTGATGCTCGACACCCTGGACGGCGACTACCAAGCCTTTAAAGCCAACGACGGCGCGTTTGTGCGCAAGCATTTCTTTGGCCGTGATCCGCGCACCTTGGAGTTGGTGTCCAAGATGAGCGACGAAGACGTGTGGGCCTTGCGCCGTGGGGGGCATGACGCTCAAAAGGTGTATGCCGCATTCCACGCCGCCAACAGCCACGTGGGCGGCCCCACGGTGTTGTTGGTCAAGACCGTCAAGGGTTGGGGAATGGGACGTGCGGGTGAGGGCAAGAACACGGCCCACCAAGCCAAAAAGCTGTCTGACGATGACATTCGCTACTTCCGCGATCGCTTCAACATTCCCATCCCTGACAGCGAGCTGCCCAAGATTCCCTTCTACAAACCGGCCGACGACACGCCGGAGATGAAGTACCTGCACGAGCGGCGCAAAGCGCTGGGCGGCTACCTGCCGGCACGGCGCACGCGCTGTGAAGAAAGTTTCACTGTTCCTTCCTTGGACACCTTCAAGGCCGTCTTGGAGCCCACAGCCGCCGGACGAGAAATTTCAACCACCCAAGCCTACGTGCGTTTTCTCACCCAGCTCCTGCGCGACCAAGCGCTTGGGCCGCGGGTGGTGCCCATCTTGGTGGATGAGGCGCGCACCTTTGGCATGGAAGGCCTGTTCCGCCAGATCGGCATCTACAACCCCGAGGGGCAAAAGTACACGCCGGTGGACAAAGACCAGGTCATGTACTACCGCGAAGACAAAGCCGGCCAAATTCTGCAAGAGGGGATCAATGAGGCCGGTGGCATGAGCAGTTGGATTGCGGCGGCCACGTCGTACTCCACGAACAACCGCATCATGGTGCCTTTTTACATCTACTACTCCATGTTCGGCTTCCAGCGCATTGGAGACCTGGCCTGGGCAGCGGGCGACATGCAGGCCCGCGGCTTCTTGTTGGGAGGCACTTCGGGCCGCACCACCCTCAACGGAGAGGGTTTGCAGCACGAAGACGGTCATAGCCACATTCTGGCGGGCACCATTCCCAACTGCATCAGCTACGACCCCACCTTTGCGCACGAAGTGGCCGTCATTCTTCACCACGGGCTCAAGCGCATGGTGGAAAAGCAGGACAACGTGTTCTTCTACCTGACACTGCTCAACGAGAACTACGCCATGCCCGGACTCAAGGCGGGCACGGAAGAGCAGATCATCAAAGGCATGTATCTGCTGGAAGAGGGCAACGGCGGCAAAAAGACGCCTC
>RFSP01000367.1 GCA_009923895.1 Betaproteobacteria bacterium
CTATGAAGGCCTGATTGCACGCGGAAAGAACCTGGAATTTGTGCCGTCGCTGGCCACCGAATGGGCGCAGACCGGGCCCACCACTTGGCGTTTCAAATTGCGCTCGGGCGTGAAGTTCCATGACGGCACGCCGCTCACCGCGGAAGACGTGGTCTTTTCCATTCAACGAGCCAAGGCGCCCACCTCACAAATCAACGTCTACGCCAACGCCCTGGGCACGCCCGTGGCGCTGGATCCGCTGACCGTGGAGTTTCGTCTCGACAAGGTCAATCCCGTGTTCTTGCAGCACTTGGGCTTGCCCATTGCCATCATGAGCAAGGCCTGGTCTGAGAAAAACAAAGTCACCAAGCCGCTGGACTTTAAAAACCGCGAAGAAAGCTACGCCTCGCTGCGCACCAATGGCACGGGCCCCTACGTGCTGGTCAGTCGTCAGCCAGGCGTGCGCACTGTGCTCAAACGCAACCCCACCTGGTGGGGCGCTTTTGAGGGCAATGTGCAAGACATCGTGCACACCCCCATCGCCAACGATGCCACGCGCTTGGCGGCCTTGGTGTCGGGCGAGATTGATTTCGTGCTCGATCCTGCCCCCAGAGATGTGGCGCGTCTGAAGCGCACCTCTGGCGTCAAGGTGGTCGAAGGCCCCGAGAATCGCGTGCTTTTCATTGGCATGGACCAGCACCGCGACGAGCTGCTTTATGGCAACGTCAAAAACCGCAACCCCTTCAAAGATGTCCGGGTGCGCAAAGCGCTTTATCACGCCATAGACATCGAGGCGATCAAAGCCAAGCTCATGAATGGGCAAAGCGTGCCCACGGGCAGCGTCACCCCCTCGCCGTTGGGCAGCTTCAATGACCCGCAAGTGGAAACGCGTTTGCCCTTTGACCTGCCCAAAGCCCGTGCCCTGATGGCAGAGGCTGGCTATGCCGATGGTTTTGAGGTCACGCTCGATTGCCCCAATGACCGCTACATCAACGACGATGAAATCTGCGTGGCGCTGGCCGGCATGTGGTCTCAGCTCAAGGTCAAGGTCAAGGTCAACGCCATGACCCGTGCGCTCTTCTTTCCCAAGATCGAGAAGTACGACACCAGCATGTACCTCTTGGGCTGGGGCGGTGCCGTCACCGATGCCGAAACCACGATCACGCCAGTGCTGCGCAGTGTGGGCGAAAAAGGCGTGGGTTCCTACAACTACGGACGTGTGCGCAACGACAAATTCGATGACCTGGCCACTCGCAGCAGCACCGAGCCCGACCCCAAGAAGCGCGAAGAGCTCATTCGCGCGGCCCTGAGGGAATACACCTCGCAAGCCCACCTGTTGCCCTTGCACCGTCAGGTCATTCCGTGGGCGGCACGCTCCAACGTCGACGTGGTGCACCGGG
>RFSP01000368.1 GCA_009923895.1 Betaproteobacteria bacterium
CAACTCCCTCAGCCGGGGCACCGACTTGTCCAGCAGCGTGACTTCTGCGCCCAGACCCACTGCCATTTTGGCGGCGTGTGTCCCCACCACCCCTCCTCCCAAAATCACCACCTTGCCTGGGGCCACGCCGGGCACACCCCCCAGCAGCACGCCGCGTCCTCCCGCTGACTTTTGCAGCGTGACAGCGCCCACCTGAATGGACATGCGTCCTGCCACCTCACTCATGGGAGCCAGCAGCGGCAATCGGCCTTGTGCGTCGGTGATGGTCTCGTAGGCGATGGCGGTGCAGCCCGAAGCCAACAGGCCCTGGGTCTGTTGGAGATCGGGCGCGAGGTGCAAGTAGGTGAACAGCAACTGTCCAGGGCGCAGCATCTGGATCTCTGCGGCCTGGGGCTCCTTGACTTTGACCACCATGTCAGCCTGTGCGAACACGCTCGCCGCATCGGGCACGATGCGCGCGCCCGCGGTGAGGTACTGGGCGTCGTCGCAACCAATTCCTGCGCCGGTGCCGGTTTGCACCAGCACCTCATGGCCATGCAGCACCAACTCCCGCACCGAGGCCGGCGTCAGGCCGGCGCGGTATTCCTGGGGCTTGATTTCCTTGGGGACGCCAACTCGCATGGTGAACTCCTTTGAAGACAAGGCACTCATCGTCATCCAGCTGGCGTCGAAGGAGTTTCGAATTCACATCGGTAAAACCCTTTAAATTTTCAATATTTGTTGATCTAACAGAGTCTTTTTCGTATTTAATTGCTTTTTATGACTATTTCATCGAACAGGCTTGATCGAATAGACCGTATAGACCGCAGATTGCTGCAACTGCTGCAACGCGACGGCCGCATCACCAACGCAGAGCTGGCGCACCAAGTGGGACTGTCACCCTCGGCCTGTTTGCGGCGGGTCCAACGTTTGGAGCGCGACGGGGTGATCGAAGGTTATGGCGCCGTGCTGAATGCGGCGGCCGTGGGGCGTGCCACCACGGTCTTCATTGAGATCAGCTTGCACAGCCAAAGCGAAGCCGCCCTGGATGCCTTTGAGCGCGCGGCCTCCGCCAGCCCGGACATTCTCGAATGCCACCTCATGGCCGGCGACTACGACTACCTGTTGCGGGTGGCCGTGGCCGACTCAGCCGACTACGAGCGTCTGCACCGACAGCAGCTGGCGGCCTTTCCTCACGTGGCTCGCATACGCTCGCACTTTGCCCTGCGACGTGTCACGCGGAAGGTGGGGGTGGAGGTGTAGGGCTGGACTTTGAGATCCCATTCATGGGTGGCCCATTGCGCACATAGTGTCAAACGCTCCATGCCAACCCCCACGAGGCAGGGCTCAATGCAGCTTCACCGTGGGGTT
>RFSP01000369.1 GCA_009923895.1 Betaproteobacteria bacterium
GTTGTCATGAGGCCTCCTGGCCAGAGCGCTGCTCGTCACGCGGCCGAAAGGCGCGGTTGGTCAGCCACGTGAGCACCACCACCACCAAGAACAGCAGCCACGACATGGCGCTGGCACCGCCAAAGTCATTGAAGTCAAAGGCCATGCGGTACAGGTACACCGCAGAGGTCATGGCGGACTGATCGATCCCTCCTTTGCCTCCGGTCAAGATGAAGGGCTCTTCAAACAGTTGAAGCCCTCCAATCACACTGAGTGTGACGCCAAAGAAGATCATGGGCCGCAAGCTGGGCAAGGTGATGCACCAAAACTGTTGCCATCGGCCGGCACCGTCCATGGTGGCGGCCTCATACAAGTCCTTGGGAATGGTCTGCAAGGCGGCCAGGTAGAGCACCACGTTAAAGCCGATATAGCGCCAAAACACAATGAAGGCGACGGCGGGTTTGAGCGTATCGGGGTGCCCCAGCCAGTCAATGTGTTCCATGCCCAGCGTGGCGCTCAGGGCTGCATTGATCAGCCCGTAATCGGTGGAGAACAGCGAGCTGAACATGATGGCAATGGCCACCGTGGAGGTGATGTAGGGCAGAAAGTAAGCCGCCATCACCCCATCGCGCAAACGCTTGAACGAGGTGTGGATGAACACGGCCAATGGGATGGCCACCAAATGTTGCGGGACGCCAGACACCAAAGCCAGCCAGGCGGTGTTCTTGAGGGACTTCCAGAACCATTCGTCTTCCAAGGCGAAGGCAAAGTTTTCCAGCCCCACAAACTCCATCGATCCCAATCCGCTGGTGGGCTCCCAGGACTGAAAAGCCAAGTGCAGGGAAAACAGCAGCGGGAACACGCCAAACACCGCAAACAGCACCAGAAACGGGCTGACGAACACGTAAGGGGCCCAACGTGGTGACAAGCGAAGGGAGGCGGGAAGTCGCATGGTCATCGGCGAGCGCGTCGCTCCAGCAGACGCTGCGCATCGGCCAGCGCGCGCGAGATGTCTTTGCCACGGTCCATCACGTTGTCCAGCTCGGTGCCCACCACTTCGTCGGCGAAGTTGGACTGCTTGTGAACTTGGGTGGCCGTGATGCGCTTGGCCGCGTCACGCCACAGCACCCGAGCGCTTTGACCTCCCAAGAAAGACACGGGTTGCTCAAAGAACGGATCTTGGTGGGTGGCCATCAGCGCGGGGAACGCGTCCTGAGACTTGAATGCGGCCAGTTGCAAGTCGGCTTCGAGCGTGAGCAGTTGAATGAATTCCCAGGCCAGTGGTTTGTGAGCGGCTGTGGCACGTCGAGGAATGGCATAGAAAGTGCCACCGTAGCCCACGAAGGTGTTTTCGGGCAATTGCGCGGCTCG
>RFSP01000370.1 GCA_009923895.1 Betaproteobacteria bacterium
CCAACACAGCCACGCCGGCAATGGCGACCAAGGCTTTGACAGAACGGATGAGGGAAGAGAGCGACGGGAATTTCATGAGCATTCTCGAGCTAGAAAACGAAAGGCTACGCCGATACCTGTGCAAACACCCGTGCAGACCCCTCCGAACGACGGAGCTTGGGCCCAGAAACAAGTGTTCACACTGAAGACTTTGCCGGAGGTTATCACAGAGTTGCAGATTTCGAATGAAAACTTGCGGCGTACGCCTGGTAGTTGCGATCTGACAACAGGTGTTTTTCTTCGGTTTTGGCCCGCCAGTAGTACACGGCATTGGCCAGCAGCAGCATGGCGCAGTGGCGCAGGCTGTCTTGCCAGGTGGTGGACAGCATGAAGGGCATGCTGATGAGCCACCAGCTGAGGTTTTTGCACAGGTAGGCCGGGTGCTTGAGGAAGCGGTAGGGCCCCGAGGTGATGATGCCGCGGTGGGTGAGGTTGGAAAACCGCAGGCCAAAGCTCATGGTGGCCCAGGTGTACACGGCAATGAGCACCAAGATGGCCACGCCCCAGGTCACGTAGAGGGTTTGGGCCAGGGTGGCGGCTGCTTCTGGCGGCAGCGCGCTGTGGCGCAGGGCTTGGGCGGCGGCGCCGTCGGGGCCCAGCCACTGCAGCCAGGTTTGCTGGCTTTCGTAAGCCATGTAGCTGGGCCACACGCCCCGCGAGAAGGGCTCGTAGCAAATGAGCGCGGCCACCCAGCCTTGCCAGGTGGGCTGGCTGCTGCGGATGTGGCTGTCGGTGAGGCGCAGCGCAAACACATACCCGGCCGCGGCCCAAATGCAATCAATGAAATAAAGGGTGGTGAGCGAGACCTCAAATATTTTCTGGAAACTCAGGTCTTGCGGCTCAAACCTGAACAGGGCATGGGCGTTGTTGACGGCAAAGCCAAACATCAAAGGCGTGAAAAAACCCTTGACGATCCAGCCCAGCAGGTGCTCATGGATTTGACTGTATGTGAGTAAACACTTTCGTTTTAAGATCAGTGTAGAAAGGCCCGTAGTGAATTGGTGGCCGATGAGGTAGTAGGCGTCTTTCGGCTCCCGCATGCGCGCGTCAACCCAGGCGATATAGGGCAGGCTGACGGCGCTGAAAATGGGGAAAATGATTTGCGCGATGCGGAAAAAGGGGTGGAAAAAGTCACCTTGATATTCGCGCAGGGTCCAGTAGCAAAAGGCGATGACGGCCAGGGTGAGGTGGAGGCCTAGCCATTTTTTTAGGGTGCGGGGGAGGGAGTATTGCGGTTTTGCGGGGGAGATTGCTTCGGGCCCTTTGGGCCCTCGCAATGACG
>RFSP01000038.1 GCA_009923895.1 Betaproteobacteria bacterium
CCTATCAGTCGTTGCCAGCCGAACAACGGCAGGCGCTGGCCTCTGCTGCCGTCTCCAGTTCGGCGGGCCACTCAAAGGCGGGGGCCGCGGGTTCGCATCCTGCCCACAGCGCCTCGGCCTCTGGCACTCGGGTGGTGGCTCCCACCATCGTTCAGGCCAAACCGGGGGCCAGCACCGTGCTCGTGTCCAAAACGCCAGCTGCTGTGCCAGCTGTGCGTCCTCAGCCTGGACAACCCAAAATAGCTGCCAAACGTCAGGACATCGATCCTGCCACCTTGTTGCCCATCCGTGGCCCGCAGGCGGCCGTGGCGGCTGTGACTCCCGCCAGCGACGCTGAAACCCACACGCAATGAGCGACCGGGGCGGGCTGGGCGGATCGCTGGAGTTGCGAGCGCCGCCCATGCGGCGGAGATTGGCGGCCTTCATCTACGAGGGCCTGCTGGTGTTCGGTGTGCTCGTGATTTCTGGCTATCTCTATTCTTCACTCACCCAACAGCGGCATGCGCTGCAAGGGCTGCATGGTCTGCAGCTTTTTGAATTCTGCGTGCTGGGTCTGTATTTTTCTTGGTTCTGGTGCCATGGCGGGCAAACGGTGGCCATGAAGACCTGGCACATCCGGTTGGTCTCGGCCCAGGGAGGCCCCGTCTCCGCCAAACAGGCGGTGTTGCGTTACGTGCTGTGTTGGGTCTGGTTTCTGCCGGCGCTGGCCGTGTTGGGATGGTCCGGTCCTCTCTCTGGCTTGCAGACCGTTCTTGCCCTGTCCTCTGGCATCATCGCGTATGCGGGCCTCGCGCTCAGGCGGCAAGACAAGCAGTTCTTGCACGACGTGGTGGCGGGCACTCGTTTGCTGGATGTGCGCCCACGCGCGACCGACACTGCAGTTTGAAAGCTGCCCAGTCCTTGGCGTGAGCAAGGATGCAGAGATTGAAAAAATGAACGACGAACGGTTTAGCTTGTGTGTGTACTGCGGGTCTCGCAACGGTCGAGACGACGCGTTTCGTGACGCTGCTCACCAAGTGGGCACTGAAATTGGCAAACGGGGCTGGCAGTTGGTCTATGGAGGCGGACAGGTGGGGCTGATGGGCGTGGTGGCCGATGCCACGTTGGCAGCTGGCGGCACCGTGGTAGGCGTCATTCCTCGCGTACTGATGGAGCGCGAAGTGGGCCACCAGCGGTTGCAAGAGTTGCATGTGGTGGAAACCATGCATGAGCGCAAACACTTGATGGCCCAGCGTGCCCATGCTTTTGTGGCCCTGCCCGGTGGCATCGGGACGCTTGAAGAACTCTACGAAGTGTGGACATGGCGCCAATTGGGCTACCACGACAAGCCCGTCGCATTGCTCAATGTCAACGGCTACTATGACCCTCTATTGGCGTTTATGCACCACACCGTCGACGCCGGCTTCTTGGCGCCAGCCCAGATGGAACTGCTGCTCACCCACGATCGCGTTCCCGCGCTGCTGGACCGGATACACGCCTTGGCCAACGAGTCGAGACAAAAAGCCGACCTCAGCCGAATTTGACAAGGTCGGTGTAAAAAGCGGTCAGCCCAGAGGCAGACCGCCTCAGACCGCTGATTCGTCGGTCTCGCCCGTTCGGATGCGAATGACCTGCTCGACGGGCGTGACAAAGATCTTGCCATCCCCAATCTTGCCGGTCTTGGCCGCCTTGACGATCGCCTCGATGCATCGCTCGACGTCGGCCTCTTTGACAACGATTTCCACCTTGACCTTGGGAAGAAAGTCCACGACGTATTCAGCACCTCGGTAGAGCTCGGTGTGGCCTTTTTGACGCCCGAACCCTTTGACCTCGGTCACCGTCAGACCCGAAACACCCATGTCCGCAAGCGCTTCGCGCACTTCTTCCAGCTTGAAGGGCTTGATGATGGCGGTGATTTGCTTCATGACGCTGCCTGAAATATGAAGGACACACCGAGAATTTAACCACGGAATTTGGAAACGATGGGGTAGCGCCAATCTCGCCCGAAAGATCGGTGAGACACGCGTATGCCCACGGGGGCCTGCCGGCGTTTGTACTCATTGATCTTGATCAGGCGCACCACGCGCTCGACATCGGATCGCTCGAACCCCTGGCCCACGATATCTTCGATGCCCAGGTTCTCTTCCATGTAACGAGCCAGAATGCCGTCCAAGACCTCGTAGGGAGGCAGGCTGTCTTGGTCGGTCTGATCGGGCCGCAGTTCTGCCGAAGGCGCCCGAGTGATGATGCGGCTCGGGATGACTTCTGGGTTGCCAGCGGACTGCCCCTGAAAAGGCTGGCGATTTCGCCATTCGGCCAAACGATACACCGCAGTCTTGGGCAAATCTTTGATCACGGCAAACCCGCCCGCCATGTCGCCATAGAGCGTGCAGTAGCCGGTGGCCATCTCGCTCTTGTTGCCCGTGGTGAGGACCAAAGCGCCGGTCTTGTTGGACAGCGCCATGAGCAAAGTGCCTCGGATTCGGGCCTGGATGTTTTCTTCGGTGGTGTCTTCCGGCAGCCCGTGGAATTGGTCTTTCAAACCCCCGGAGAAGGCTTCCATCATGGGGCGGATGGGAATCTCGTCGTATCGAACACCCAATCCTTGGGCCATTTTGGCCGCATCGATCCAGGAGATGTCGGCGGTATAGGGCGAGGGCATCATGACTGCGCGAACGCGATCGGGCCCCAAGGCGTCGACCGCCACGGCCAAAACCAAGGCCGAGTCGATGCCCCCAGAAAGGCCAATGAGGACCCCCGGGAAGCGGTTCTTTTCAACATAGTCGCGGGTCCCCATGACGAGGGCATTCCAGAGGCGCCTGGGCGAAGCCTCCAACGGATGCAGCTCCCCGGTGACCTGCCCCTGCGCTGAAATGTCCACGACTTGTACGGTGCGCGAAAACGACGGGGACCGGGCTTGAACGGTGCCATGGCAGTCCACCGCAAACGAAGCCCCATCGAAAACCAATTCATCCTGCCCACCGATGAGGTGGGAATAAACCAAAGGGAGTTGGTTGGCACGGGCGCACTCAGACATCCGGGCTTCACGCTCGGCCTCTTTGTCCAGGTGGAAAGGCGAGGCGTTGAGTACCAAAAGGGCCTGGGCGCCAGCCGCCTTGGCCGCACGTGCAGGCTCCTCCAACCACGCGTCCTCACAGATCAAGACGCCAAACCTCAGACCTCCTGCGGTGAACACCAAAGGTCCCGAACCCGCCTCCCGACCCGATTGAAAATATCGGCGCTCGTCAAACACCTGGTAGTTGGGTAGCTCGCGCTTGTGGTACTCGCCCACAACCCGACCAGCCACCAAGACCGAGGCCGCGTTGAAGCACACGGGCCCAGAGAATGACCGGCTGGTGGCCTGGGCCGATTCAGGCGGTCGGTGAACCGGCACGGGATGGCCCACCACGACGGTCAGGTCTGGAAATTTCTGCAGGTCAAGCGCGAGTTGGCTGAGCTGCCGCATGCAGGCTTGCAAAAAGGTGGGCCTCAGCAACAGGTCTTCGGGCGGATAGCCCGTGAGGATCAATTCCGGCGCAACCAGCACCTGCGCGCCTTGGCGCACAGCCTCTTGTGCGGCATCGAGAATCAGCCGGGAGTTTCCCTCCAGGTCGCCCACGGTGGGGTTGACCTGGGCCCAGGCGACCTTCACCATGAGGAGTAAGACAGGGTGATCACAGTCTCACGCACCGCGAGGTGTTCAAGCCTTGCGACTGTGCGACCAGTTTTTCATGCCGGTGACCACTTCGGCCTGCGCACTCTCTGGGCCTTCCCACCCGATGACTTTGACCCATTTGCCGGCTTCTAAATCTTTGTAGTGCTCAAAGAAATGTTGGATGGTCTTGAGACGCATCGGGTTGAGGTCTTCGGGCTTTTTCCATTGGGAGTAGATGGACAAGATCTTGTCGGTGGGCACCGCCAACAACTTGTTGTCCCCCCCTGCTTCGTCGTTCATTTTGAGCACGCCCAGGGGTCGACAAGTCACCACCACGCCAGGAATCAAGGGCACCGGCGTGATGACCAACACGTCAACCGGGTCGCCGTCATCGGCCAAGGTCTGAGGGATGTAGCCGTAGTTGCACGGGTAATGCATGGCCGTGGCCATGAATCGGTCGACAAACAGCGCACCGCTCTCCTCGTCCACCTCGTATTTGATCGGGTCGGCATTCATCGGAATTTCGATGATGACGTTGAACTCTTGGGGCGCCTTGGCGCCAGGGGTCACGTTGTGCAGACTCATGACAGGAAGGGTGAAATTTGGTGTAAACCCTGATTCTAGTGTGATTGGGTCAATTGCACTGACACAGACCTGACCAAATTCCGCAGGAAAACACCATACGCCGTGAGGTGATTTCCCCCGTAGGATCAGGGGGTCACTGAAGGTCGAAGGGCTTGTCTTCGTCTTCGTTTTACTTGTGCTTTCCGTTCACTCGAAGGAGCTTGTTTCATGTCCACCATGACAGCGCTATATCTGGCGCTAGGTTGCGGCCTGTTGGCTGTGATCTACGGATTTGTTCAACGCAGTTGGATCTTGTCTCAAGATGCCGGCAATGCCCGCATGCAAGAAATTGCGGGCGCGGTGCAACAGGGGGCGGCGGCCTATTTGGGTCGCCAATACCGAACCATTGCCATCGTGGGGGTCATCCTCGCCATCTTGATTGGCGTCTTCCTGGGTGGCATGACCGCCGCAGGTTTTGTGCTGGGGGCGGTGCTCTCGGGCGCTTGCGGATTCATCGGCATGAACGTGTCGGTTCGTGCCAATGTGCGCACGGCACAAGCCGCGACCCAAGGCATTGGGCCGGCATTGGACGTGGCCTTTCGCGGCGGTGCCATCACCGGCATGTTGGTGGTGGGACTGGGCCTGCTGGGTGTGGGCGCCTTCTTTCTGTTCATCGGTGGCGCGCAAAAAGCCGACCCTGCAACGCTCAAGCCTTTGCTGGGACTCGCTTTTGGATCGTCGTTGATTTCCATCTTCGCCCGTCTGGGCGGGGGCATATTCACCAAGGGCGCCGACGTGGGCGCGGACTTGGTGGGCAAGGTGGAGGCAGGCATCCCCGAGGATGACCCTCGCAATCCCGCCGTGATTGCTGACAACGTGGGCGACAACGTGGGCGACTGCGCTGGCATGGCCGCGGACCTCTTTGAGACCTATGCGGTGACGTTGATCGCCACGATGGCCCTGGGCGCCTTGATGGTGACAACCGGTGGCTCTGCCGCCGTGGTCTATCCGTTGGTGCTGGGCGGCGTGTCCATCATCGCCTCCATCATCGGGTGCTCGTTCGTCAAGGCGTCGCCGGGCATGAAAAACGTCATGCCCGCGCTCTACAAAGGCCTGATCGTCGCAGGCGTGTTGTCTTTGATCGCGTTTTATTTCGTGACCAAGACCATGTTCCCTGAGCCCCTGGCCTTGTCTTCGGGCGGTACGGCCTCTGCCATGGCGCTCTTTGGCGCTTGCGTGGTGGGATTGGTCTTGACGGCTGCCATGGTGTGGATCACGGAGTACTACACCGGGACCGACTACAAGCCGGTCAAACATGTGGCGCAAGCCTCGACCACCGGGCACGCCACCAACATCATCGCGGGCATTGGCGTGAGCATGAAATCCACGGCTTGGCCCGTGATTTTTGTCTGCATGGCCATTTTGGCGGCCTACGGCCTGGCAGGTCTGTATGGAATCGCAATTGCGGCCACTTCCATGCTCTCGATGGCCGGCATCATCGTGGCCTTGGACGCTTACGGCCCGATCACGGACAACGCCGGCGGCATTGCCGAGATGGCCGAGTTGCCGGCGAGTGTGCGCGACATCACCGACCCCTTGGATGCGGTGGGCAACACCACCAAGGCCGTGACCAAAGGCTACGCCATCGGCTCAGCGGGTCTGGCCGCTCTGGTGCTGTTTGCCGACTACACGCACTCCTTGGAGTCGCGCGGCATCATGGCCAGCTTTGACCTGAGCAACCCCAAAGTCATCATTGGCTTGTTCATCGGTGGCCTCATCCCCTACCTGTTTGGTGCCATGGCCATGGAGGCCGTGGGCCGCGCCGCGGGTGCGGTGGTCGAGGAAGTGCGTCGGCAGTTCCGTGAGATCAAAGGCATCATGGAAGGCACCGCCAAGCCTGAATACGGCAAAGCAGTCGACATGCTGACCGGGGCCGCGATCAAGGAGATGATGATTCCGTCGCTCTTGCCTGTGGTGGTGCCCATTGTGGTGGGCCTGGCGCTGGGTGCGGAAGCCTTGGGAGGTCTGCTCATGGGCACCATCGTCACGGGCTTGTTCGTGGCCATCTCGATGTGCACGGGCGGCGGAGCCTGGGACAACGCCAAGAAATACATTGAAGACGGCCACCACGGCGGCAAAGGCAGCGATGCCCACAAAGCGGCCGTCACCGGTGACACCGTCGGCGACCCCTACAAGGACACGGCTGGCCCGGCCGTGAACCCGCTGATCAAGATCATCAACATCGTGGCGTTGTTGATCGTGCCTCTGTTGCCAGTGAGCGTCACGCCCAAGGCAGCAGCCCATGCAACGCCGCCTGCGGCCGTGGCTTCTGCGCCAGCGGCGGCGGACTCTGCGGCGTCGGTGGCAGCGGCGGCACCGGCCGCCTCAGCGGCCTCGCAGTAAACAGTCGGAAAGGCGAGAAAGCCTCCTGGGACCCAGGAGGCTTTTTTTATGCGGCAGCCGAATCGACCCGCTCAGGCGTGGTGATGGGGCCAGACCCGCTGAAGCGATCGAGCGCGAGGTAGATCACTGGCGTGATGTACAAGGTGATGGCTTGGGAGAACACCAACCCACCCACCACGGCCAAACCCAAAGGCTGTCGCAGCTCCGCCCCGGCTCCAATGCCCAAAGCGATGGGCAAGGCACCCATCAAAGCCGCCAAGGTGGTCATCATGATGGGGCGGAACCGCAAGATGCAGGCTTCGCGAATGGCCTGCGAAGGCGTCATGCCGTGGTGTCGCTGTGCGTCCAAGGCGAAGTCGATCATCATGATCGCATTCTTCTTGACAATGCCGATGAGCAACAAGATGCCGATGGTGGCGATCAACGTGAGATCTTGTCCAAAGAGCATCAATGTGGCGAGCGCACCCACAGCCGCTGAAGGCAACCCGGCCAAGATGGTGATTGGGTGGATGTAACTCTCGTACAAGACACCCAGCAGCACATAAATCACCAAGAGGGCAGCCACGATCAGAACGGCTTGGTTGCCTTGAGACTTCTTGAAGACAGCCGCGTCGCCGCCGTAACTGGTGATGACCGACGACGGCAATTGAATGGCGTCGCGGGCCTCGTCGATCTTGGCCGTGGCATCCCCGAGGGCGGTCCCAGGAGCCAGGTTGAATGAAATCGTGACGGCCTGCAATTGGCCCACGTGATTGATGGAAGTGGGTCCAACAGCGCGCTCGACGGACGTAAAGCTTGACAGCGGCACCAGTGCCCCTGTGTTGGAGCGCACATAGAGGTTGTTGAAGGCAGACTCGTCTCGTTTGGCATCTGGTGACACTTCCATGATGACTTGATAACTGTCGGTAGGCAAATAGATGGTGGACACCTGCCGTTCACCAAAAGCGCTGTACAGCGTTGATCGAATGGCTTCAATCGACACACCCAGGGTGTTGGCCCGATCGCGGTCGATCTTGAGTTGGGCTTGCAGGCCTCTGAGCTGTGCATCGCTGGTGACATCGCGGAACAAGGGGTCGCCTCGCAGGCGCTCCTGCAGACGCATGGCCCAGGTATTGAGTTCATCAGCCTTCACACTTTGAAGGATGTATTGGTATTGCGCCTTGCTTTGTCGACCCCCGAGCTGCAAGTTTTGAATGGGTCGCATGAAGACGTTGATGCCAGCCACTTGACGCAAACTGCGACGAAGGCCTTCGACCACCTGCTTCATGGGCAGACGCTCCGCACGGGGTTTGAGCGTGATGAACATGCGGCCGGAGTTTTGCGCCCCGCTGCCGCCGTTGAATGAGCTGACCGCCGCCACATTGGGATCGGCGCGCATGATGGCGGCCACCCGTTCTTGAAGTCGCACCATCTCCGGGAACGAGGTGTCCTCAGAGGCCTCGGTACTGACTTGAATCTGTCCGATATCTTCTTCTGGGAAAAAACCTTTGGGAATGGTCATGAAAAGCCATGCCGTGGCTGCGAAGGTGGCTGCGGCGACGACCCACACCAACTTGCGATGCCGCATGGCCCAATCGAGCGAGCGGGTGTACCCAGACAACAGAAGATCGAAACCTCGCTCAAACGACCGAACCAGCGCGCCTGGGGGCTTTTTGTGGGCCTCGTCCGTCAGAAACTTGCTCGCCAGCATCGGCACCAAGGTCAGCGAAACAAAGGCTGACACCACGATGGACAAACCCACCACCACGGCGAATTCGTGGAAGAGCAAACCAATCACACCGGGCATGAAAAAGATGGGGATGAACACAGCCACCAGCGAGGTGGAAATGGAGATGATGGTGAAGCCCACCTCACGAGAACCACGAAGCGCCGCTTCAAAGGGAGGAACGCCCTCTTCCACATGCCGAATGATGTTCTCAAGCATGACGATCGCGTCATCCACCACCAGCCCCACGGCCAGCGTCAGGCCCAACAATGAAATATTGTCGAGGCTGTAGTTGAGCCCCCATAACAATGCCACCGCCCCCACCAGAGACACCGGCAGCGACAACGTGGGGATGACGGTAGCGACAAACCGGCGCAAGAACAAAAATATGACCAGCACCACGAGCGCGATGGTGCCCATCAAAGTGAGGGTGACATCGTGAAGGGCCTCGCGCACCGACAATGACCGGTCATTGACAGGCGTGAGCGACACCGACTGCGGCAATTGCGAGGCCAGTTCGGGCAACTTGGCCCGCACGGCATCCACCACCTTCACGGTGTTGGCCCCGGGTTGCCGTTGGATGGCCAAGGTGATGGACGGCTCGCCGTTTAAGTTGGCATAGGTCTTGACCGTTTCCAGGCTGTTCTCCACACTGGCCACGTCCCGCAAGCGGACGGGCGAGCCCCCCTTGCTGCTGATGATGAGATTGCCGAATTCCGCTGCATTCCTCAACTGCCGATTGGCTTGCAGCGTCAACATTTGCTTGGGCCCATCGAGGGTGCCCACGGGCGTATTGACATTGGCCGATCGCAGCGCCGATGAAACATCTTCCAAGCTCAAATTTCGGGCCATCAAAGCCTCGGGCTTGACGCGGACCCGAACAGCGAATCGCTTGGTGCCGTAGACATTGACCTGCGCCACTCCGTCGATGGTGGACAAAGTGGGCGAGATGAGATGCTCCGCAAAGTCTTGCAAGTCGGACATCGACATCGACGGAGAGGTCATCGCCAAGAGAAGGATGGGGGCGTCGGCAGGGTTGACCTTGCGGTACGAAGGCGGAACCGTCATGTCCTGCGGCAAGGTTCTTTGGGCGCGGAGCAAGGCCGCCTGGACATCCAGTGATGCGCCGTCGATGTTGCGACCTTGGTCAAACTCCAAGGTCAGCGAAGTACTTCCCAACACGCTGGTCGAGCTGATCACGCTCAAACCCGGAATGGTTTGGAACTGCTTCTCCAGAGGCAGCGCCACCGAGGTGGCCATGGTCTCTGGGTTGGCCCCTGGCAACACGGCAAACACGTTGATCACCGGCGTGTCGTAGCTGGGCAACGCCGCCACGGGGATGCTGCGATAACCGATCACCCCGCCCAGCACGATGGCCAGATTGAGCAACACCGTCATCACCGGACGGCGAATGAAGAGTTCTGACAGGTTCATGGCGCGGAAGCCTTGCCAGAGGCGGCTGCAGGCATGGAAGCCGCCATGGCCCCCGATGCCGCGGCGGAGGCGCCAGCCGCTGACGGGGGACCACCTGGGCGACGCCCCGTGTCTGCCGGCCGGTCCACCACCCTGGAGCCGGGACGGACGTTTTGGCGACCATCCAAGATGATTTTTTCTCCGGGCTGAACGCCTTGCACTGCGGCCTCACCTGCCTGCACCGACAACACCTGCACGGGCCGCAAGGCGGCCTTGCCGTCTTCCACCGCGTACACAATGGGCCCTCGGGCACTTTGGATGATGGCGGGCTGCGGGACCACCACCGCGTCCTTGAGCGTGCGAAGCGTCAGCGATGCATTGAGGAAAGCGCCCGGCCACAACTTGGCCTCACGGTTGGGAAATCTGGCCTTGACTTTGACCGTGCCGGACGCTGGATCGACCAGGTTGTCGACAAAGACCAAGCGGCCCGTCACCGTGGCCGCGTTTTCAGGCAAGGTGGCCTTGACGGCGGCGCCCCCGCCCTTCATCGCAGTGAGCACATCCTGGAGGTAGCGCTGGGGCACGTTGAATGCAACGTCCATGGGATCGAGCTGGGTCACGGTGACCAAGGGGGTGACATTGGCTTGGACGGCGGTGCCCGGAAAAATATTGATCGAACCGACTCGACCGGCAGAAGGCGCGACAACCCGCGCGTAGGTCAATGGCACTTTGGCAGCCTCTACCGCCGCCTTGTCAGCAGCCACCGCCGCCAGTTGAGACTCCACGAGGGTCTGGCTGGTATCGACTGCGCCTTGAGACACAAAGTTTTGTGCCAACAACTCCTTGGACCGCGCGAGCTGACGTCGCGCATCGGCCAGTGCCGCTTCGTCCTTGGCCATTTGTGCCTGCAGTCTTGCCACATTGGCCTCGTCGCTTCTAGAGTCCAGGGTGAACAGAAGATCTCCGGCTTTGACAAATTGACCCTCACGCACGTGCACCTTGGTGACCACACTGGTCACTTGAGCGCGAACGTCCACGCTGGCCACGGGTGTCACGGTGGCGGTGGCCTCCAACATCACGGGCATGTCGCGCTTCTTGGAGGGCACGACGGTCACGCTGACCGGAGGCGCAGAGGCGGCAGCCTGACCGGGGGTGGCAGCCGCAGCGCCCGAGCCTGCGCTCGCGGGTGCGGAGGCGGCCGTGGCCGCAGAGGCTGACCCGGAGGCCTCTTTGGGTGCGTTGCTGTTGGGAGAACACCCCACCAGGCCCCCTGCGAATGCAACACAAATCCACACCAGCGGCCACACACCAAGTTTGAAAATCGTCATGCCCGAGCCCGTAAAAGGTCTTGAAATCACCGGGAACTCTCGTGATCAAAGCACGAAACGTCTCTGAGGTGACAAGAAAGGAGTGGCCATTGACCACGTCCCGGAGCATATCAAACGAGGGGCTTTGGCGCCTCGGCAGTTGTCCTTAGGCTTCAGCAGGGAGCACTCAGATCGGGCGGCGATCAACGCACGGTATAACCCCGGCCGTCCAAACAGGCCGCGACGGCCCTTT
>RFSP01000371.1 GCA_009923895.1 Betaproteobacteria bacterium
CCGCGCGGTGTCGGGCGTGAACCACTGCACGTCCAATGGACCATCGGTCATCAACATTTTCTGCAGATCCGTGGGCGACAACCATTCGCGAGCCACCGTTTGCAACGCGGCCTCAAAGTCTTGGAGACCCCCGGCCACCACGGTGGCCCCTGCTGCCATGGCGTGCCCCCCAAAGCGCAGCAAGACCCCCGGCACACGCTTGCTGATCAGGTCCAAGGCATCGCGCAAATGGAAGCCTGGGATGGATCGGCCACTGCCCTTGAGCACGCCGCCCGCGGCATTGGCAAACACAAAAGTGGGGCGATTCAATCGGTCTTTGATGCGCCCGGCCACGATGCCCACCACGCCTTCATGAAAAGCGGGGTCGTGCAAGCACACCGCCGCTGGCGTCGTGGCGATTGCCTGGCTCGAAGCGGGACCCTGCGATGGCGCTGGCAGGGTCGACGTCCAGCGCTCCAGGAGGGCTTGGGCCTGTTCGTCCATGCCCGACTGCAATTCGCGTCGGTCCCGGTTGATGCGGTCCAACTGCTGGGCCAATTCGGCGGCACGATGAGGGTCGTCGCTCAGCAAGCACTCAATGCCCAAGGTCATGTCGGACAAGCGCCCTGCGGCGTTGATGCGTGGCCCCAGCGCGAATCCAAAGTCCATGGCCGAGGCGCGCGCACTCGATCGACCGGCCGCAGAAAACAACGCAGCCAGGCCCGGTTGCATGCGTCCGGAACGGATGCGTTTGAGTCCTTGAGACACCAAACGGCGGTTGTTGGCATCGAGCTTGGCAACGTCGGCCACCGTGCCCAACGCCACCAGATCCAGCAGCGCATCCAAGCGCGGTTGAGATTGCGCATCAAAGCGACCTCGTGCGCGCAATTCGGCTCTCAGAGCCAACAGCACATAGAACATCACGCCCACGCCTGCCAGGGCCTTGCTCGGGAAATCATCGTTCGGCTGGTTGGGGTTGACGATGACGTCGGCCACAGGCAGCACCACAGCGCCCGATTGCACGGCAGGCAGGTGATGATCGGTGATCAACACCTTCAGGCCCAAGGCCTTGGCATGGGCCACGCCTTCGACGCTGGCAATGCCGTTGTCTACGGTGATGATCACGTCGGGCTTGAGCGCTTGGGCCACATCGACAATCGCTGGGGTCAATCCATAGCCATGGATCAGGCGGTCTGGCACCACATAACCCACGCGGTCAGGCAAGGCCCCCAACAACTTCAAGCCTCGCAGCGCCACGGCGCACGCTGTCGCACCATCGCAGTCGTAATCGGCCACCACCACCATCTTGTGGCCGTCTTCGATGGATTGCGCCAGCAACTT
>RFSP01000372.1 GCA_009923895.1 Betaproteobacteria bacterium
CTGGTTGTTCAATCGGTGCGCAGTGCCCTGGCTCATATGCTCATGTCACGTGATGGTCCCTGGCTTCAACCGGGAACCCGCTCTTATGCGCGCACCTGGATACGCGATGGCGCCATGATGGTGGCGGGCCTGCTGCGCTTGGGCGAACAAGACGCGGCCCGCGAATTTGTCGACGCCTTCGCACAGCGGATCTTCGATTCCGGCAAAGTGCCTTGCTGCGTGGATGCGCGGGGTGCTGACCCTGTGGTGGAGAACGACAGCCACGGCCAATACCTTTTCAGCGTGGCCGAAGTGTGGCGACACACCGGGGACCGTGCGTGGTTGGCCCGTCACTGGGCCACGGTACAAAAGGTGGTGAACTACCAAGAGGCCTTGCGTCAATCGGAGCGTGGCCAGGCCAACCGACTGCCCGAGCGGTCACATCTTTTTGGTTTGATGCCACCGTCCATCAGCCATGAAGGCTATTCAGACAAGCCTGCCTATTCGTACTGGGATGATTTTTGGGCGCTGCGCGGCTACAAGGACGCAGTGGAGATGGCGCAGGCCCTGTCAGAACCCCATGCAGCGGCTCAATGGGCACGCTGGCGCGATGAGTTTGACCTGGAACTCAAACAGTCGGTGGCGGCGAGCATGAAGCGCCACGGACTGACTCACGTGCCCGGCGCGGCCGACCGTGGGGATTTCGATGCCACCAGCACCACCATGGCTTTGAATCCCGCTCAGGCGGGACTGCCTGCGGAGGTCTTGGATGCCACCTTCGCACGCTACGCCGACCAAGCCGAAGCGCGGGCCCAAGGACGCCTGTCATGGAAAGACTACACGCCTTATGAACTGCGCACCATTGGCGCACTGGTTCGCTTGGGCCGTGCAGAACAGGCCCGGGCCTTGCTGAAGTTTTTCTTCGCCGATCAGCGCCCTCACGGTTGGAACCAATGGGCCGAGGTGGTGCTGCCCCGCTACCGTGACGCCCGGTTCTTGGGCGACATGCCTCACGCCTGGGTGTCCTCCGACTATGTGCGCTCGGCATTGGACATGTGGGTGTGGGAAGAGGAATCCACCCGGTCTTTGGTCATCGGCCACGCGTGGCCCATGCAAGCCTTGAAGACGGGTGTGCGGGTGAGGGGTCTGTCGACCTCATGGGGTGCGTTGAGCTACCACCTCCAACCCACCGCCACCGGCTGGATCCTGGACCTGCAGGCGCCAACCGAGGCCCGTGTGCGCCTGGTCTGGCCCGGCCAGGGTCCTGTGCCCTCGCTGCGCCCAAGCCGATCCAGCGCCAGCACCTCGGTGCACCGATGGAAGGGACGAGAATGCACGATC
>RFSP01000373.1 GCA_009923895.1 Betaproteobacteria bacterium
AGTGCGATGACACCTTGCAACCTGCGCTGGAGGTGTGGACCTGCGTGCAGTCGCGCCCGGAGCCGGGTCTGGCCATTTTGACGGCAGGTCGACGTGATGTGTCTTACGATTTGGAAATGCCCATCCCCTTCGCGCGCGCGGGCTTGCATGAGCGCGCGCCCAGAGGCATTCCCAGCAGCTGGAAGATCACGGGTTTGAATGACCAGCATGCCTATTTGAGGTGGGACCCCGAAGAAGAAGCGCTGGCCCCCACGGTGGGGGAACGCGTCGGCTTGGGCATTTCTCATCCTTGCACCACTTTTGACAAGTGGCCCTGGATGCCCGTGGTGGATGACAGCTACCGGGTGGTCGACGCCATCCTCACGCGATTCTGAACGCGAGGCCACCGCCATGAACGCCCAATCGCCACTCTTGCAGCGCATGGCCTACGCGCGGCAGAAGGCGCCCTCCACACGTCGAGCCATTTTGGACGTCATGGTCGCGGACCCTGACCGGGTCCTCAATGAAAGCTTCGAGCAGCTGGCCGAACGCTCAGGCAGCTCGGTGCCCACCATCATGCGCACCTGCCGAGACTTGGGCTTTGCTGGGCTGCGGGAGTTCAAACTGGCTTTGGCCCGAGATCTGGCCTTGGGCGGATCCCCCTTGCACCGCCGAATCAATCTGAAAGACTCCACCACCGAAGTCGTGAGCAAGATTGCCGGTAGCGCCTCTGCGACCGTGGCGGGGGTTCGCAATCAATTGCATCAGCCCACCCTTGAGCAAGCGGTTCGTCTGATTGCCAAAGCGCATCACATCGACATCGTGGGTGCGGGCAACACGTCGTGGTTCATGGCCAGTGACCTGCAAGCCCGGCTGTTCAGGCTGGGACTGTCTTGCACCGCCTGGGCCGACTACCACCTGCAGCAAGTGGCGGCCGGCGCACAAAGGCGAGGTGGTGTGGTGATTGCTATCACGCACGTGGGTGGCATGCCCTCTTTGTTGGACGCGGTGGACATTGCGCGCGCCCAAGGCGCCAAAGTCATTGCCATCACGCGCCCAGGGACCGCGCTGGCACAGCGGGCCGATGTGCTGTTGGGCTTGTCGGTGCCCGATGACGCTGTCATGCACGTGGGCATCGACGCTTATCTGGTGCATTTGACCCTCATAGAGATTCTGACGGTGCTGGTGGCTCAAACGATGGGAGGCACGGCCGTCAAGCGTTTGCGGGGCGTGCGCCAGGCGTTTCAGCGACATGGGATCGACGTGCAGACCCATCCCCTGCAAAGCTGGGAGGGTGGCGGAGTGAAACGACATGACTGATTCACCCTCGCAACCGCTCC
>RFSP01000374.1 GCA_009923895.1 Betaproteobacteria bacterium
GCACGCCTACAGGCCTTTATGGACCGCTATTTGTTGCCATACAACGCAGCGTGGCATCAGTGCGTGAAAGACGACGTGTTCCCACCGCCCTTTGTTGACGACCTGAAAGTGCTGGCAAAGGAAGAAGTGTATTGACCCAGTGAATTCCTGCACAGGTGTTATTGTTTAAAGGAGTCACCTGTGAGCATTCAAATGGAAGACGACATCAAGCGCTGGACGGCCAAGCGCAAGACTGCCTTGATCCTGGACATCATTCAGGGCAAGACCACCGTGGCTGAAGCCAGTCGCTCTTATGACCTGCCCCCTTCGGAGATTGAAGAGTGGGTGGAGGAAGGTAAGAGGGGCATGGAGAACGCCCTGCGTACCAAGCCGCTGGAGGTCAAGGAACAGTACGAACGGCAGCTCCGTGAGCTGCAGGAGGCGTACGGAGAGGCGATGCTGGAACTGCGTGCTCGAAAAAAATTGAACTCTCTGCTGGGCAACGAGGACGACAAATGATCCTTGAGCTGCAGCGGGCCTTGAAGGAAGACGGTGTGGTGGTCAGCCTGGTCAAGCTGTGTGGCTGGTTTGGTGTGCCGCGACGCACGGTGTACTACAAGCCCATCAAGGCAGAACCCAGGGTTCAGACCCAGTTCGTCGAGCCGATCAAAGCGATGATCGAAGAGAACCCGTCGTTTGGTTACCGCACGGTGGCTCATTTGCTGGACATGAACAAGAACACCGTGCAGCGAGTGTTCCAGATCATGGGCTGGCAGGTTCGCAAGCGGCCCGTGGGGTTCCGTCCGAGGATCCAGGCCCTGCCTTCGGTGGCTACGGCTCCGGATGAGCGCTGGGCCACGGACATGTGCCGCGTCTGGTGTGGGCGGGATAACTGGGCGACGCTGGCCTTGGTGATTGACTGCCATACCCGGGAACTGCTGGGCTGGCACTTGAGCCGAAGTGGTCGATCCAAGACGGCTGAGTCGGCGCTGGAGCAGGCGCTGATTGCCAGGTACGGACATCTGGGGCGTGTTGCAAAGCCATTTTTGCTTCGCTCGGACAATGGGCTCGTCTTCACCAGTCGCAGCTACACGGCCTTGGTCAAGAGCTACGGGCTGCAGCAAGAGTTCATCACCCCTTACTCCCCGGAGCAAAACGGCATGGTCGAGCGGGTGATCAGAACCCTCAAAGACCAATGTGTTCACCGCCACCGATTCGAGACCCTGCAGCACGCCAGCCGTGTGATTGGGGACTGGATCGGCTTTTATAACCACCAGCGCCCTCATCAAGCGCTGAAAATGAGGACCCCTGCTGAGGCTTATGCTTTAGCAGCTTGAGTT
>RFSP01000375.1 GCA_009923895.1 Betaproteobacteria bacterium
AGGGCAAGGGCGAATAGCCAGAAAACATGACCCGGCTTTCAGCGTCACGAATGGCTTGCAGCACGCGACCGTACTTGCCATTGACCAGCCAGCGGGCCATGAGGAAGAAGGCGATCAATACCGCGGCGGTCAATGCGCACAAGAAGACGCGCATGCCTGCCGTGGCCAAGGGGATGCCGAGAATGCGCTTGAAGTCGGTGAAGCCGTTGTTGCCACCAAAGCCCGTCTCGTTGCGAAAGAACAGCAACATCGCCGCAAAGGTCAGTGCCTGCGTGATGATGGAAAAATACACGCCTTTGATGCGTGAGCGGAACGCAAACCAGCCAAACACCAGGGCCAGCAAGCCCGGCACGGCCACCACCAGAATGGCTTGCGCCACAAAGCTGTCGCTCCAGGCCCAATGCCAGGGGTAGTCTTTCCAGTTGAGAAACACCATGAAGTCGGGCATGTCGGCCTTGTACTGGCCATCCCGGCCAATTTGGCGCATGAGATACATGCCCATGGCGTAGCCGCCCAGCGCAAAGAACAAGCCATGCCCCAGCGACAAAATGCCGGTGTAACCCCAGATGAGGTCCATGGCCAGGGCGCAGATGGCATAACACAGGATCTTGCCCAGCAGGCTCACATAAAAGTCGCTCAGGTGCAGGGGGCTGGATGCAGGCACGGCCAGGTTCAGGACAGGCACCACCACCGTGAACACCGCCAAAACAGCCAGCAGGGTGATCCATCCGCGAAGGTTCAGGCCCCTCATGATTCGGCGCTCCGGCCCTTGAGGGCAAACAAGCCTTGCGGGCGCTTTTGAATGAACACCACGATGAAGACCAGCACCATGATCTTGGCCAATACGGCCCCTTGCCAGCCTTCGAGCAATTTGTTGAGCACGCCCAGTCCCAGCCCGGCATACACCGTTCCCGCCAACTGACCCACGCCGCCCAAGACCACCACCATGAAGGAATCGACGATGTAGCCCTGGCCCAGGTCGGGACCGACGTTGCCGATTTGGCTCAAGGCGCAACCGGCCAAACCGGCAATGCCAGCTCCCAGCGAAAAGGCCCAAGTGTCAATTCGCGCTGTGTGCACGCCGACGCAGGCGGCCATGCGACGGTTTTGCGTGACCCCACGCACAAACAATCCCAGTCGCGTGCGCTCGATGAGCAGCGCAACGGCCAGCAACACGGCTGCCGCGAACACCAAAATCGCCACGCGGTTCCAAGGCAGGATGAGGTTGGGCAGCACCTGCAGCCCCCCTGACAACCACGACGGGTTCTCCACGGCCACGTTTTGCGCGCC
>RFSP01000376.1 GCA_009923895.1 Betaproteobacteria bacterium
CCTCGCGTGCGCCGACGCCGCGTCGCGCACCCGAAGCGCCATGGCCGCCAATTGGGGGGCCTCCGGAGCCGGCGACGCTGCCGTGGCGTGGGCGTTCACGATGATGTTCATCGATCCCTGCCGGTACAGCAACACTTCGCGCGACCGATGCCGCGCAATGGGCTTGAAGCCCATCAATTCAAGCACCTGCCCCATCGCCTGAGGGCGCGCGGTCCGGTACTCCACGTACTCGATGCCTTCAAGCCCCAAGGGGTTGTCTTGGGGTTCCAAGGTTTCACGCTGAATGAGATCACTCATGCCGAAGCCTCCGAAAGGTCTGTGCTCGAGACGGCGTCGATACGGCTCGACACCATGCGTCGAAAATGCAATTCCATGCGTGCAGGGTCGGCCTGCAACCCAGTGAAGTGCTCAAAGGCTCCCACGGCTTGCCCTACCGCCATGCCGCCTCCGTCACTTACCGCACAACCCCTTGCCCGTGCGGCTTTGAGCAGCGCCGTTTCCAAGGGGAAGTACACGATCTCAGACACCCACAAGCCTGGATGCAACAGTTCAGCGTCCAAAGGCAAACCTGGGAGCTTGTCCATGCCTGTGGGCGTGGCGTGAATCAATCCTGTGGCCCCCTGCAGCGCAGAATCGACCTGGATTTCGGACTTGACGCGGGCGTGGGCATACACCCGCTGAAGTTCTGCGACCAATGCCTGCCTCTTGGCCTCTTCGCGATCGCACACCACCAACTCTTCAACACCCAGTCGGAGGGCTGCATGCGCAATGGCCGCGCCCGCGCCCCCGGCGCCCAACAACACCACCCGGCCCAAATCGGCATAGGGCAAGGCTCTGGTGAACCCCGCCGCCCACCCCGAACCATCGGTGTTGTGCCCCACACATTGGCCGTCACGAATGACCACCGTGTTGACGGCACCCATTGCCGCGGCCTCCTCAGACAGATCATCCAGTAACGGAATCACGGCCTGCTTGCAGGGGTAGGTGATGTTGAGTCCGGCAAAACCCATGGTCTTGGCCGCTCGCAACAAACCCGTAAGCGCCTGCGGCCCTTCACCGGTGAGGTCAAGGTCGATCAACTGGTAGTGCAGCCGCAGTCCATGATGCCGTCCCTCCTCTTCGTGGAGAGACGGGGTCAACGAACGCTGAATGCCCGATCCGATCAGGCCCAACAGTCGCTTAGACGGAGCAGGCATGGCAGACATCAGCGACGGGTCTTGGCCAGCTCCGCTTGCAACTCTGCCACCGTGGCCGCAATGGCAGCGCCATGCTTTTCGATGACCGGCTTGA
>RFSP01000377.1 GCA_009923895.1 Betaproteobacteria bacterium
GCTTGCTCGGGCTGGCCAAAGAGCTCATGCCCCAAGCCCACTCGGCTGCGGCACAGCGCGAACTCGACATGATTGCCAGCACCGGTGAGCAGGTTTCTGTGGGCTTGCTGGCTTTGGCCTTGCAGCACGAGGGCGTCGATGCCATCAGCTTCACCGGCTGGCAAGTGCCTATTCGCACCGACTCCTCCTACACCAAGGCGCGCATCACTTCCATCGACGACACCCGCATCCGCGAGCATTTGCGTGCCGGCCGGGTGGTCATCGTCACGGGGTTTCAGGGCGCAGATGAAGACGGCCACATCACCACCTTGGGGCGTGGGGGCAGTGACACCAGTGCCGTGGCTGTGGCCGCGGCCATGAAAGCCGATGAATGCCTCATTTATACCGACGTGGACGGTGTCTACACCACCGACCCTCGCATCGTGCCCGAGGCCAAACGCCTGACCACCATCAGCTTTGAAGAAATGCTGGAGATGGCCAGCCTGGGATCGAAGGTGTTGCAGATTCGCTCGGTGGAGTTTGCCGGCAAGTACCGCGTCCCTTTGCGGGTGTTGTCCAGCTTCACGCCGCCCGACATTGACATCCAAGAAGAGGCCGTGTCTGGCACATTGATCACTTACGAAGAGGACTCAAAAATGGAACAGGCCGTTGTATCGGGCATCGCCTTCAGCCGTGATGAAGCCAAGGTCACCTTGGTGGGCGTGGCCGACACGCCCGGGGTGGCCTTCAAGATTCTGGGGCCCGTGGCAGACGCCAACATTGACGTGGATGTGATCATCCAAAACGCTTCGCGTGAGGGGCTGACGGATTTTTCTTTCACCGTGCCACGCAACGATCACGCCCGTGTGTTGGACATTTTGAAAACCCAAGTCTTGCCAGCGCTCGGGGCCAAAGAAATTTTGGGCGACACCAAGATCTGCAAAGTCAGCATTGTGGGCATCGGCATGAAGAGCCATGCGGGCGTGGCCGCCAGAATGTTCCAAGTCTTGAGCGAGGAGGGCATCAACATTCAGATGATCTCCACCAGCGAAATCAAAACCAGCGTGGTCATTGCAGAAAAATACATGGAGCTGGCGGTGCGTGCCCTGCACAAGGCCTTTGGCCTGGACGCCGTGGCGGCCTGATTTCTCAAGGCCACGCCGCTGCTCGATCTAGGCTGCGGTTAGAATCGAGTTTGGCCAGGAGTCGTGACCGAGAGGCCGAAGGTGCTCCCCTGCTAAGGGAGTATGCGCCAAAAGCGCATCGAGGGTTCGAATCCCTCCGACTCCGCCAGTACAAAGACCTCAAACC
>RFSP01000378.1 GCA_009923895.1 Betaproteobacteria bacterium
GAGAAAGCCCAAAAGGACCGTGCGGACAAATTGGCGAAGGAAAAAGCAGAAAAAGCCGAGGCGCAAAAGCGTGCTGCCGCCGAGGAGGCGCGCTTGACCAAGATGCGTGAGGAAAACCTCCAGCGCATGATGGGCCAAATGGGAGGCGGCAGTCCCGCGGGGACTGGAGGCACGGTTGCCAAAGAGGCCAGTTACTCCAACAGCTACAAAGGCAAGATCCAAGCGGCCATAAAAGCCAACCTGATATTCAACCGTTCGATCTCTGGCAACCCGGCCGTGGAGATTGACATCCGTGTGGGGCCAGGGGGCACCATCATCTCCCAACGCATCAAGACACCGAGCGGCAACAAAGAATGGGATGACGCCGTGTTACGGGCGGTGGAGCGTACCGGAACGCTGCCGCGCGACGTGGACGGAAAGGTCCCGGAGCATTTGGTGGTGAGCTACACGCCCAGCGATTTGATGAGGCCCTAGCCCATCAGCGGGGCCCGTGGTGGATTGCCACGTCGGCCTGCGGCCTCCTCGCAATGACCCCTCTTTCGTCATTGCGAGCAAAGCGCAGCGATCAGTGCCGTCATTGCGAGCGAAGCGAAGCAATCTATACCGTCCGCGCCCCCTGGCCTCCAACACCTACCAGCCGCCTCTGAGGTCTCCCTCACAACGCCAACGCTCGCACCGACTCGCGCCGCACACGTTGCTGCCACCAACCAGCCCATCGGCCATCCAACACCCGATGGCCCACAGTCATCAAGGCCCGATGCCCCGGGCAGCTCAAGGCACCCCACTTTTGAGGGCCTGGCGTCCAGGGGAGCAGCTGCCCGCTGCCAATGAAACGGCGCAGGTTTTCTGCCAACGCAGCGCCGGCCTGGCAGGCCAGCTGGGGCGTGTCGGTGGATCCGACCGCGCTCAACCCTGCACCCACGCGACTGGCGAACAGGTTGGGATGCGATCGGCTCTGCAAGGTGGGCAGACCATCCACCTGCCCCCATTCGTCCATCGCCAAGCCGCTGTCGGTGAGCCAACCCGGCAGTTTCGGCGGCAGGGCCAGCACCGGGGCGTCACACGCCACACGGGCACCATTGTCCAATGTCACATATTCGCGCTCTACGGCAGTGCAGGCCGCTTGCAACACGGTCACGCCCTGTTTTTTGAGCAACTCCAAAGCGCGCTGTCGCAAGACCTCGGAAAATCCTTCCAAAGGTGGCGCACCGCCTGTCACCCAGACCAGGCGAGAGGCCCCCGAGCCCGTGCGGCGCAGCCTCGCGCCCAAGGCCAAGGACACCTCAAAGG
>RFSP01000379.1 GCA_009923895.1 Betaproteobacteria bacterium
GAGAGGTCCATGGGGCTAAAATTGAGTCCGGTCATCGCCATTGTCGCCAATCAATGCCGAGGTGATCGTCGCTCTTTTTTCCTGTCATCTCGACCCTTCTTTTCTTTGATTGTGGCCGCCAAGGCCCTTTGTGCCATGTCTCAAACTCTGCACCCCATGCTCAATATCGCCGTGCGAGCGGCTCGCGCGGCCGGGGCCATCATCAACCGAGCGGCACTGGACCTGGACATCCTGAAGGTCGCCGCCAAGGGGACCAACGACTTTGTCACAGAAGTCGACCGGGCCGCCGAACAGGCCATCATTGAAATCCTGCTGGAGGCCTACCCAGGCCACGGCATTTTGGCGGAGGAGTCGGGTCGGGAACGGGGCGCGCAGGACAGCGATTTCTTGTGGATCATCGATCCGTTGGATGGCACCACGAATTTCATCCACGGGTTTCCCGTGTATGCAGTGTCTATTGCGCTGGCCTTTCGCGGCAAGGTGGAGCAGGCCGTGGTGTACGACCCCACCCGCAACGACCTCTTTTACGCGAGCCGCGGTCGCGGGGCCTTTCTGAACGACCGACGCTTGCGTGTGTCCAAACGCACCCGCATGGCCGAGGCCTTGGTGGGCACCGGGTTTCCGTTTCGCAAAGGCGACAACTTCAAGCGTTACCTCAAGATCTTTGAGGAGGTGATGCAAAGTTGTGCCGGCATGAGAAGGCCCGGCGCCGCCGCGCTGGACCTGTGCTACGTGGCGGCGGGCTGGTATGACGCTTTCTTTGAGATGGGCTTGAGCCCTTGGGATGTGGCTGCCGGCTCTCTCATCGTGACCGAGGCCGGCGGGCTGGTGGGCAATTTCACTGGCGACGCGGACTTTTTGTTCCAACGTGAGGTGGTGGCTGGCAACCCGAAAATCTACGCCCAACTGGTCCAAACGCTGACGCCCTTTTCTCGCGTCATCTCTGGCACGGAAGGAAGCTGAGACCGTTTTCTCGACATGTCAGACGTCGACGCCACATTTTCTGCCCACACGCCCATGATGCAGCAGTATCTGCGCATCAAGGCCGACCACCCCGAGACCTTGGTGTTCTACCGGATGGGGGATTTCTACGAGCTGTTTTTTGACGACGCTCGCAAGGCCCACCGGTTGTTGGACATCACGCTGACCACCCGCGGTTCCTCGGCGGGTGAGCCGGTTGTCATGGCCGGCGTGCCCGTTCACGCGGTCGAGAGCTATTTGGCACGCTTGCTCAAGTGTGGGGAATCGGTGGCCGTGGCCG
>RFSP01000380.1 GCA_009923895.1 Betaproteobacteria bacterium
AAGATCATTTTGCTGGCCAAGGGCCGTTTGGTGAACCTGGGCTGCGCCACGGGTCATCCCAGCTTTGTGATGAGCTCGAGCTTTGCCAATCAGACCATCGCCCAGATCGAACTCTTCAGCCACAGCGACGCTTACGACGTGGGCAAGGTGTACGTGCTACCCAAGCATCTCGATGAGAAGGTGGCCCGACTGCACTTGAAGAAGGTGGGCGCCATGCTCAGCGAGTTGACCGAAGAGCAGGCGGCCTACATTGGCGTGCCCAAGCATGGGCCCTACAAGCCCGACACCTACCGCTACTGAGCCGTCACACAGCAAGGAGGTTGTCATGAGCACCGTCTCCCAGGCGGTGCCGGTCAGCTTCGAGTTCTTTCCTCCCAACACACCCGCCGGCGGCGAAAAGCTGCAGGCGGTGGTGAAGGAACTCGCGGCGGTCGGCCCGCAATTTTTTAGTGTGACCTATGGCGCAGGTGGATCCACCCGCGAAAAGACCCTCAGCACGGTCAAAGAGATCGCTGCCCTGGGCTTTGAGGCTGCGCCTCATTTGTCCTGCGTGGGCTCCACCGCGCAGGTGGTGGGCGACATCTTGGCCACCTACCGGGCGCAAGGGATTCGTCGACTGGTCGCGTTGCGCGGCGATCTGCCCAGCGGCACGGCCACGCACGGCGACTTTCGCTACGCGAGCGAACTGGTGTCCTTCATCCGGCGCACGCAGGGCTCCGATTGGCACATCGAGGTCGCTGCCTACCCCGAATACCACCCTCAGCAACGGTATGCGAGCCGGGATATTCAGCATTTCGCGGCCAAGATCAAAGCCGGGGCTGACTCCGCCATCACGCAGTTCTTTTTCAACCCAGACGCCTACTTCCACTTTGTCGAGGAGGCGCAAAAACTGGGGGTGAGCGCGCCCATCGTGCCGGGGATCATGCCCATTCAAAACTTCTCACGAATCGCCAACTTTGCCCTGCGCGATGGCATAGACATTCCGCGGTGGGTGGCGTTGAAGATGGAGGGCTACCTGGACGATGCCGAGTCCATTCGCGCTTTCGGCCTCGACGTGGTGTCCAAAATGTGCGAGCGCCTCATCGCCTGGGGGGCGCCGGGCTTGCACTTTTACACGCTCAATCAGTCTGCTTTGTCATTGGAGATCTGCCGTCGCCTGGGGCTGGGCGCAGCCCGGACTTGAGGCGGGCGGTCATCGTGGCGAGGTCGGCCACACCACACCGTCTTCGTTCAAGATGACATCCAAGGCGGCTTCTTGAGC
>RFSP01000039.1 GCA_009923895.1 Betaproteobacteria bacterium
GCCTTTGAAGACTTGGCCGTAACCGACCCCGCCGTCCAGCAGTGCTACCGCGTGTCTCCCGGGCCCGACTTTGTGCTGGTGGTGTGGGCCGCTGACATGGCGCGCTACCAGGCAGTGGCTGAGCGGCTTTTCACGCAGCACGCCAACGTGCGCAATGTGCGGGCGTTTTTCAGCGTCAAGCGGGCCAAGTTTGAACCGGCGGTGCCCCTCGGCATGGCCCCCGCCGGTTGAACGTTCTCAAATCTTCAACAGCGCCAGGCCCTTGAGGTATTCACCTTCTGGAAAGACCATGGTGGTGGGGTGATCAGGGGCGCCTTCCAAGCGCTGAAGAATGGCAGCATCCACATCGGCATCGGCCGCAGCCCCAGCGACGATTTTGTGAAACAGCTCAGCCCCGACCCCGCCTGAGCAGCTGAAAGTCAGCAGCAGCCCTCCCGGCGCCAGCAGCTTGAAGGCCAGGCGGTTGATGTCTTTGTAAGCGCGCGCGGCCCGGTCGGCATGCGCCGCCGTGGGGGCGAATTTGGGCGGGTCCAGCACGATGGCATCAAAGGTGGCGCCGGCTGCGATCTGCTGACGCAAGAACTGATTGACATCGGCGTCCAGCGCCGTGTGGTGCGTGGCGTCAAAGCCATTGAGCGCCAAGTGCGCACGGGCGCGCTCCAAAGCGGGCGCCGAGGAGTCCACGCTGGTCACATTGCGCGCGCCGCCCGCCAGCGCTGCCACCGAAAAGCCACCGGTGTAGCAATAGCAGTTGAGCACCCGCTCGCACCCAAATTGGCGCACCCAACGGGCAAAGGCCGCGCGGTTGTCACGCTGGTCCAGGTAAAAGCCGGTCTTATGACCTTCGGCAATGTCCACAGTCAGGCGCCAATCGTGCTCACGGATGGTGACCACCGCGTCCGCAGGCGCCGCGTCACCGCCCCGCAGCCACCCGGTGCGCGGCGCCAGGCCCTCCAGGGCCCGGACGCCCGAGTCAGACCGTTCATACAAACGCTGCAAGCCGGTGGCGGCCAACAGGATATCGGCCAAGGCCTCACGCCAGCGTTCCATGCCCGCGGACAGGAACTGCGCCGACAAGGTGTCGCCATAACGGTCGACAATCAGGCCCGGCAAGCCATCGGCTTCGCCATGCACCAGCCGCACACTGTCGCTGTGCACCGCCAGCCGCTCGCGAAACGCCACGGCCCGTGCGATACGGCGCTTGAAAAACGCGTGATCGACACGCTCGTTCTCTTCAAAGGTCCAGGCCCGCACGCGGATCTTGGAGCTGGGGCTGAAGGCGCCCCAGGCCAGAAAGCGGCCGTCGAAAGATTCCACACGCACGGTTTCGCCAGCGTCGGCTTTTCCCCGATCGATGCTGCCCTCAAAAATCCAAGGGTGATGTCGCAACAAGGAGCGCTCTTTGCCCTCGCGCAGTCGGATGATTTTCATGACGATGGAATCTGCCTGAACATGGGTCAAGACTTGGGCTTGGCCCGTGGGTGTGCGGCGTCATACACCTTGGCCAGGTGCTGAAAATCCAGCTTGGTGTAGACCTGGGTGGTGGCAATATGGGCATGCCCCAGCAGCTCTTGCACCGCGCGCAAATCACCGCTGGACTGCAGCACGTGGCTGGCAAAGCTGTGGCGCAACATGTGGGGGTGAACATGCGTGGGCAAGCCCGCTTGAAGCGCCAAAGCCCGCAACCGAGAACGCACCTGGCTGGGGGTGAGTCGTGTGCCGCGGCGGCTGACGAACAGGGCCGGTTCATCTGCCTTGGCCATCAAGGGCCTCGCCTGGCACCACGCCAACAGGGCACTCAATGCCGGCGCCCCCACCGGCACGCTTCGGCGCTTGCTGCCTTTGCCCAAGACATGGGCAGTGGCATCTTGTACATCGACCCAACCCGCCGCGTCGCGTCCGGCCTGGGCGTCCAGCCCCACGAGTTCACCCACCCGCAATCCGCAGCCGTACAGAAGTTCCACGATGCAGTGGTCTCGCAATCGCAAGGTCTCATCCGCAGAGCCGCCTTCAAACGCGGCCAGCGCACCGGCTTGCTCCACCGACAAGGCTTTGGGCAAAGGTTTGGCCGCCTTGGGCGCTTTGATGCCATCCACCGGATTGCTCGCGACCTGGCCCATGCGGCCCCACCATCGGTAAAGACCTCGCCACGCCGACAAGGCAATGGCCACACTGCGGGGGCCCAGGCCGCGGTCTCGCAGATGAGCGATCCATCGGCGGATGTGATGGGGCTGCACATCGCGCAAGGCCACCGGGTGCGCTTGGGCAAACACAAGCAGCGACTGCAATGCGTCTTGGTACATGGCCACCGTGCGTGAGGCCAAACGCCGCTCCACCACCAAGTGCCGCAAATAGTCTTCGAACTCGGTCACGGCCGTGAAGGGAATTTGAACCGCGCGAGCCGATGGCCAAGCTTTTGCAAACGGATCACTCAGTGGCGCAGTCGAGACAGGGCGGCGCTTGCAAGCTCGCCCAGCCGAGACAAGAACTCGGTACCCATGTCAGCGCTGTACCGGGTGGGATCGGGCGAACCCAACACCAACAGACCAAAGACGCTTCCTGAGGCGTCGCGCAGTGGGATCATGGCCAACGATTGAATGCTGTGTGACTCTTCGAGCCAACGCGCGGCCTCAAAGCCGGTGTTCACGCCACAGTAAGGAGCGGTGAGTCCTGCGGCAAAGCCGCGAACCTCTTCTCCCACTTCACGCGCAAACGACTCGCCAGAAAACGCTCGGCTCACATCCCAGACCCGAAGCGCTGCTTGAGGAATCATGAACTCGTGCTGGAGTTGTGAGGTGAGCGCGGCGGGCAACGCCGCCGCGTCTTGGGTGCGCAACATCGAGCGCATGCAACGGTCCAAGCGATCCGAGAGCGTCACGTTTTCTTGACCATGACGGATCATGTCCACGATGCGGTGCTCCAGCCCTTTGATGCGCTCGCGCAGCATCTGCATTTGGCGCTCTTGCAGTGACACCGCTCGCTGCCCATGGGGGCTCGTCAATTGAATGGTGCTCAGCAGCTCGGCATGGCGCTCAAAGAAGGCCGGGTTGTGGGCGAGATAGTCGGCAATGTCCTGCTCGGTGATGCCTTGCGTACCCAATCCGTTGCTCACAGTTCAATCTCCCCTTCAAATACGGTTTGCGCCGGGCCTGTCATCAGCACCGACGCGGCGGCCCACTCGATGGTCAACAAGCCCCCGCGCGCGTGCACGTCCACGCGGGGCTGCAACCATCCCTTTTGAATGCCCACAACCACGGCGGCACACGCCCCTGTGCCGCAGGCCAAAGTTTCGCCGGCCCCGCGCTCATAGACGCGCAACCGGACCTCGTGAGGCGACATCACCTGCATGAAGCCCACGTTCACCCGCTGGGCAAAGCGCGGATGTGATTCGATCCAAGGGCCCAGCTTGTCCACCGGTGCCGTGTCGACATCATCAACGCGCAGTACGGCCTGGGGGTTGCCCATGGAGACCACCGAGACCCAGACCTCGCCCAAGTCCGGGTGAACCAAGGGCCAGGCGTCCTGCAGGGTCTGCAGCCCCTGCCCATCAAAGGGAATGTGGTCGAGCCGAAAGTCAGGGGGCCCCATGTCCACGGTGACCCGGCCGTCGGATTGCCAAATCAGCTCGAGGATGCGGTTCATGGTCTGCACGCGCACGCGTGTCTTGGCGGTGAGTCCGCGCTCGCGGACGTACCGCAAAAAGCAGCGAGCCCCGTTTCCGCAATGTTCGACCTCATCGCCACTGTTGTTGAAAATCCGGTAACCAAAATCCACGCCGGGGCCGGGCGAACGCTCCACCACCAAGATTTGATCGGCCCCCACGCCAAAACGCCGGTCCCCCAAGCGCCGCGCCAACTCGGGCGAGACCGTCACGGGCGCGGTGGTGGCATCGAGGACGACAAAGTCGTTGCCCGCGCCTTGCATTTTGGTGAACCGCAGCTTCATGAGTCGGTGATTATCCGCTGCCCGAACTCCCTTTGAGAGTCCATTTTTAGGGTCCATTCAAGGCCCATACACCGAGGCTTCGCCCACCGGACGGGTCTTGAAGCGCTTGTGCACCCAAAGGTACTGGGCCGGGTCTCGCAGGATTTGCGCTTCGATGAAGGCATTCATCCGGGCCGTGTCTGCCTGAGCATCGTCGGTGGGCCAATCGGTCCAAGGGTCGAGAAAGCGCACCCGCCAGCCTTGTCCTTTGGGCAACATGTCCACCACCACAGGTTGCACCACCATGTCCCAAGCGCGCGCCATGCGCGACGGCGCCAGAAGGGTCGCCGCAGGCACGCCAAAAAATGGCACAAAGGCGGCGTCTTTTTCTCCAAAGTCTTGGTCGGGCATGTTGAAAAAGGGGTGGCCGTCTTTGATGCGCTTCATCAAGTGTCGAATGCTCACACCCCGAGGCAGCGCCTCTCCACGCCCAAATCGCAAACGGCCTTGCTTGAGCACCCGATCAAAGTAAGGGCTGCGCTGCGGCTGATAGATGTCGACGCCCACCTTGCTTTGAAACAGCTGGACAGCCACGCCAGCCACCTCCAAGCCCAAGAAGTGGGGGACCAGCCACATCACGGGCCGCTCGCTGCGTTCGGCCAAATGAACGTCGCCTTCCACATGAATGAGCGAACGAACGCGCTCCACGGGCGCATACCAAAGCAAGGCCCGCTCAACCAGGCTGCGTCCCAGAAGGGCAAAGTGTTCCCTCACCAAGTCGGCGCGGGCACTGGGTGGCATTGCAGGAAAACACAGCTCGAGATTGCGCAGCGCAATGCGGCGGCGGCGGTGGCCAAACCGGTGCAGCACAGCGCCAAAGCCCCGCCCCACCGTCACCAGGGCGGGCATGGGCAGATGCTGCAAGAGTCGCAGCACAGCCACCAGGAGGCGGGGTCCGATTTCCATGAAGTCGTAATGCGGTTGTGGGGCTCTCAAGGCACGCCGCGCGGCGTTTTGTAACGGTGATAGCCCCAAAGGTATTGCGAGGGGCATTGCAAAATCAGGGCTTCCATGGACCGGTTCACGGCCAAGGCGCAGGCCTCGTCGTCCACAGCACTTTCAGAGCCTTCGCCCACGTGCGGAAGCGGGTGCGCCATGGCAGACACCCGCACCACATAGCCTCGGCCTTGGGGCAGGCGCTCGCACCACAGGCACAGCACAGCGGCGCCGGTTTGGCGCACCATGCGGGCGGCCAAAGTCATGGTGTAGGCCGGCTTTCCAAAAAAGGGGCTCCACACCCCTTGGCCCTCGGGCGGCACCTGGTCGGGCAAGAGCCCCAGCGTCTCGCCGCGCTTGAGGGCACGAAGCAGCTGCCGCACACCCGCCAACGTGGCCGGCGCGGTGGCCAGGTGAGGACGCGCGCGCGCGCCGTCTTCCCATTGGCGCAGCCAAGGTTGGCGGGCCGGGCGATACAGCACCGTCATGGGCTGCCGAGGGCCAAACGTCTGCGCGTAGGCCTGCCCCGCCACCTCAAAACTCCCCAGGTGGGGGGTCAGCAAGACCAGCCCGCGGCCCGCCTCGATGGCCTGATCGATCAGCTGCGCCCCCTCCCATCGAACCGGGTCCGCAATGGGCTGATCCGCGGGCCTGGACCACAGCCGGGGGATCTCCAGAATGAGGCGGCCTGCCTCGGCCACGCTGGCTCGCCGGTCTCGCACCGACACACCCGCCACGTGGGCGTTTTGCGTCAGACGGCGCCGGTAGCTGGGCGACAAGGCCCAGGTGCACCAGCCCGCCACGCCGCCCCAGAGGTGCAAAAACCTCAGGCTTCGGTGTGACAACCAACGAATGAGCGCCAACATTTGTTTCTATAATGCGTGCTATCGCCGAGTTAAAGACAACTTGCGGGGCGATGAGGGTGGCCCGCCATCCACTAAATCCGCTAAAGCGTCGCCGCTTGCCAGGTCATCCCTGAACGGCTACGCCGATTCAACCTCAACCTGGAGTTCTCTCAAGTGGCTAACGATTATCTCTTCACCTCCGAGTCGGTCTCTGAAGGCCATCCGGACAAGGTCGCCGACCAAATTTCCGACGCCATCTTGGACGCGATCTTTGCGCAAGATCCGCGTTCACGCGTCGCTGCCGAAACCCTGTGCAACACCGGCCTCGTGGTACTGGCGGGTGAAATCACCACCAACGCCCAGGTGGACTACATCCAAGTCGCGCGCGACACCATCAAGCGCATCGGCTACGACAACACCGACTACGGCATTGACTACAAAGGCTGCGCGGTCATGGTGTGCTATGACAAGCAAAGCAATGACATCGCCCAGGGCGTGGACCACGCGAGCGACGACCACCTGAACACTGGCGCCGGTGACCAGGGCCTCATGTTCGGCTACGCCTGCGATGAGACGCCCGAACTCATGCCCGCGCCCATCTACTACGCCCACCGCCTGGTGGAGCGTCAGGCGCAGCTGCGCAAGGACGGCCGCATGCCCTACCTGCGCCCCGACGCCAAGAGCCAGGTGACCATGCGCTATGTCGATGGCAAGCCCCACAGCATCGACACCGTGGTGCTGTCGAGCCAGCACGCCCCCGAGTGGAGCCTGGGCTCGAAGATGAAGCCCGAATTTGTCGAAGCCGTGGTCGAAGAGATCATCAAGCCGGTGCTGCCCAAAGAGTGGCTCAAGGACACGAAGTACCTGGTCAACCCGACCGGTCGTTTCGTCATTGGCGGCCCGCAAGGCGACTGCGGCCTGACCGGCCGCAAAATCATCGTCGACACCTACGGCGGTGCCTGCCCTCACGGCGGTGGCGCGTTTTCGGGCAAAGACCCCTCCAAGGTGGACCGCTCGGCCGCCTATGCCGCGCGCTACGTGGCCAAGAACGTGGTCGCTGCCGGCCTGGCCAAGCAATGCCAGATCCAAGTGGCCTACGCCATTGGTGTGGCCCGTCCCATGAACGTGACGGTCTACACCGAAGGCACAGGCGTCATTTCGGACGACAAGATTGCTGCGCTCATCAACGAGCACTTTGACCTGCGTCCCAAGGGCATCATCCAGATGCTCGACCTGCTGCGCCCCATCTACAGCAAGACCGCCGCTTACGGCCACTTCGGACGCGAAGAGCCCGAGTTCACCTGGGAAAGAACCGACAAAGCCGCCGCGTTGCGTGCGGCTGCAGGCCTGTAAAGCCCCCGCGCAAAGCGCGGTGTGGCGCAAGGGGTCCGCACGCCTGGATTGCGGACCCCGGTTCACACGTCAGTGACGACCTCGTCGCGCAGGGCCAAGGCCCCAGCGGACACCAACTCCATCACGAAGGCGGCGCACCACTCGCCCACGGCGGGTTGTGCGCGACGCCCGAATCGCTCCCACAGCCCCACCACATAGGGCGTGGTCGAAGCCCAAGCCAGCAGTTCTTGCAGGGGCTGCGTGCGAACTTCCATGACGTGGTACTTGATCAGCACCTTCACGGCATGGCGGGCATGCCTCAGTGGGTCGGCCTGAAAGCTGGCCAATCGCGATCGCGCACGATCCAAGGCTTGGTCCACATCGGTGAACGCTGAACCATGGCCAGGAATCACCACCTTCACCGGCAACGAGGCAATCAAGTCCAACACCGCCGCCACGTCGTCAAAGCCGGGTTCTCCGGCCACCTCGGGGAACACCACCCCAAAGCCGTTTTCCCACAAAGCATCGGCCGACAGCAACACCCCGCCGGCGCGGTCAAAGAGCATCACCGAGTCAGGATCATGCCCGGGGGCGCGCAGCACCTCCCAGTCGCGCCCGCCCGCGCGCAAGGGCCGATCCACACCCACTTCGCCCTGGGCCTCGAACCGTGCGCAGCGCTGACCCGTTTGCACATACGTCAACCGATCGTGGCGCCACTCTTGAACAGGCTCACGCATGCCCGGCGCCACCCACACCGGGCAGCCAAACGCCGATTGAATGCGCTCATTGCCACCACAATGGTCAGAGTGCAGGTGGGTGTTGACCACCAAGGCCAGCGGCTGCCCGCGCAAGGCGTGACGCACCAAGTCCACCGTCTGGTCGGCATGGTTGACATGGCTCGTGTCGACCAAGACCGCACCGGCCTCTGCAGCGGCGGGCTCAATGAGCACGTTGTTGCAAGACAACCAGCCCCGCTCGAAGAGGGTCATGCCCTCGAGTGATGGATGGTGACCGATGTGGGAAGCCGCAGACATGTGGCCTCCATTGTCCGTCAATGCGCAGATGGCGTTGGCTCCACATGGCAATATGCCGCCCATGACGCGCGCCCAAGATGAATTCAGTGCCCTGAGGTCTTACGCCGTGGCGCGGTCACTGTTTGCCCCAACCACGCTTTTGCGTGCAATTGAAAAGCTCGGTTTCGTGCAAGCAGATCCCATTCGCGCCCCCGCTCGCGCGCAAGACCTGACGCTGCGTCATCGCGTGAAGAACTATCGCGCGGGTGATCTGGAGCGGCACTACGCGCAGCTGCCCATCGAGGAGGACTTTTTTGTCAACTATGGCTTCTTGCCCCGCGCCACCCAAGCCTTGATGCATCCGCGTGAGGGAACGCGCCCGTGGTCCAAGTCAAGGTGGGCTCAAGCGCACGAGGTTTTGGCGTTTGTCAGGGACAAAGGCGTGGTGCATCCACGTGACGTCGATGCCGAATTTCAGCATGGAAAGTCTCGCAACTGGTTCGGGGGGACGTCCAATGCCAGCACGCAGCTGCTCGACGGCATGCACTACCGAGGTCTGCTGCGCATCGCGAGCCGGCAAGGCGGCATCCGCCTTTATTCGGCACGTCCGGCGCCGCGCCACACGCCGGACCCCACGCAGGCCATGGATGCGTTGGTGGACGTGATCGTCCAAAAATATGCGCCGCTGCCACAACGCTCGTTGTCGGAGCTGATCGGGCGACTTCGAAGCGCCGCGCCACAGTGGGCGGGTGAGCGTGCTGCGGCATGGGCCCGCGCCAAAGCGCGGCTGGCCTCAACGTGCATCAACGGCACGGTGTGGTACTGGCCGAGCAACGAGCGCCCGGCGTCGCCTCAATACGCAGCCCACGAATGCGTGCGGCTGCTCGCCCCCTTCGACCCCGTGGTCTGGGACCGCCGCCGGTTCGAAATGTTGTGGGGTTGGGCCTACCGCTTCGAGGCCTATACGCCAGCGGCCAAACGGGTGCGCGGCTATTACGCTCTACCGCTGCTGTGGCGAGACCAAGTCATCGGCTGGGGCAACCTCAGCGCCGCAGCGGGTGAACTTCATGCCGAGTTGGGCTACGTGACCGGCAAGGCCCCACGCAGTGCGGTATTTCGGCAGGGTCTGGACGAAGAATTGGAGCGCTTGCGCGTCTTTTTGCTTCAGCGTTGACGCGCCTGCAGCAGGCGCTCAGACACCTCCGCAAATCCGCGCCCCCGCGCCGAGCGCGTGATGAAACGCGGCCAGGTGTGCAGGCGTTGCGCAAAGTCCATCAGATTGGCCACCCCCACGCTCAACGAAAAGTGGCCAAACATCAGTTGGTCGTTGGTAGAGTCGCCCACGTAGATCCATCGGTCGCACTCTGGGTCCAGCGCCCGTCCGAGCACCGATTGCACAATCCACCGGGCTCCACTGAGCTTGGTGTGGTCCCCGAACCATCCATTGATGTGAATGGAGCTGACGGTGGCATTCATGCCCTGCGCACGCATGATGGAGACCACTTGCTCAATGGCCGCCTGGCCCAGATGGGCGAATTCGCTGTGGTCCACGGCAATGTCGGTGACGCGTCCGGCGCTGTCTTGCGCGAGGGTGGCACCCGGCACCTCTTGAAGGATCCGCTGCGCCACCTCGCGCAAACGCCGTGCGTTGTTCTCGCGGGTGAACGCATCTTGCACGTAATCGATCTGCAATCCGTCGTTCGGCTGGCCACGCTTGCGCAATGACACAGCCCCGTTCTCGGCCACGATGGCGGCCAAAGGCCATTCGCGGGCAAAGGGCTCACTCCAGCCCTGCGGCCGTCCGGTGATCGCAATGACCGGCACACCGGCACGGTTCAACTGCCCCAAAGCCTCCAGGGCGGCGTCCTCAATGCGACCGTCGGCGGTCAAGGTGTCGTCAATGTCGGTCAACACGCCCACCACTTGTGACAGCTCATCCAGAGGCACGTCATCCCAAGGCAACACCTGTGGCCAGGCGGACTCTGCGCGGCGGGGGCTCGAAGGGGGTTTCATCCCCTGAAGTCTGTCACAAGCCCACACCCACCCTGGGCAAACCCTGAGAACGTTGTACAATTCGGGGTTCCGAGGAGCGTTGCAACCTTGCCCAGAAGCAAGGCCAGGCTCGGACCTTTGATGCAACCGCGCTCACCCGCACGACACATTCGGCGTGGGTGGGTGGATACCTTCCCTCGACGAGGCGTGCGGGTTCCAGTTTTACAACGGAGCCTTTTGTATGAACGCCGTCCTCAAACCTCTGCACACCAATGATTACGCTGTGGCCGACCTGTCGCTTGCCGACTGGGGCCGCAAGGAACTCAAGATTGCCGAGACCGAAATGCCCGGTCTCATGGCCATTCGCGAAGAGTTCGCACCCAAACAGCCGCTCAAGGGCGCTCGCATCACGGGCAGCCTGCACATGACCATCCAAACGGGTGTGCTCATTGAGACACTGCAAGCCTTGGGCGCCCAAGTGCGTTGGGCTTCTTGCAACATCTTCAGCACCCAAGACCATGCGGCCGCCGCGCTCGTGGTCAAGGGCACGCCCGTGTTTGCCTACAAGGGCGAATCCTTGAGCGACTACTGGGACTACACCCACCGCATCTTCGAGTTCGGCCCCGCTGGCAGCGAAGGTGAAGGCCCCAACATGATTTTGGACGATGGCGGCGACGCCACCTTGCTCATGCACCTGGGCAAAAAGGCAGAAAAAGACCCCTCGGTGCTCAGCAACCCCACCAGCGAGGAAGAAACCTGCCTGTACGCCGCCATCAAGGCCCAACTGGCCAAAGATCCCACGTGGTACAGCCGCAAGAGCGCACAGATCATCGGTGTGACCGAAGAGACCACCACGGGTGTGCACCGCTTGAAAGAAATGTCCGCCAAGGGCACCTTGATGTTCCGTGCCATCAATGTCAACGACTCGGTCACCAAGAGCAAGTTCGACAACCTTTACGGCTGCCGTGAGAGCCTGGTGGATGCCATCAAGCGCGCCACCGATGTGATGGTGGCCGGCAAGGTGGC
>RFSP01000381.1 GCA_009923895.1 Betaproteobacteria bacterium
ACCTCGTTGAACGTGGTGAGGATGGCATTGGTCGATTGCGATTGCAACAAGCGCTCGGCGACCCGGGCCCGCAAACGGCTCATGGGCACACGTTGCTCTGGACGCTCGCCCAAATGGACAGCGGGGCCTTCGACCTGGGGCAACACTTGCGTGGGCACGCCCGTGGGAATCGATGCAGCAGTCGGTTTGGCGCCCGCCGAAGCAGCCGCCAGCACATCGCCTTTGGTGACGCGACCATCTTTGCCGGTGCCAGCCACAGAGCCTGCTGGCAATTGCTTGTCCGCCATCAGTTTGGCAGCAGCGGGCATGGCCACATCGGACTTGCTGGGGGCGGCTGCCACGCTGGCCGTCGCATTGGCAGAGGCCGCAGGCGAAGACGCAGCGGCTGCCGACGAGGCTTTGCCTTCGGTGTCGATCTTCGCGATCACCTGGTCGCTGACCACGGTGCCCCCATCAGAGACCACGTGCTCAGCCAAAACGCCGGACGCAGGCGCCGGCACTTCCAAGACGACCTTGTCGGTCTCGATTTCGATCAGGATTTCGTCCGCTGTCACCGCCTCGCCGGGCTTTTTCTTCCATTGCAGCAGGGTGGCTTCAGCCACCGATTCGGACAATTGGGGAACTTTGACTTCTACGATTGCCATTTGAATTCTCTATAAGGGTCTTGAGGGTCAATGAGCGACAGGAAGGGTCACTTGGACAAGACAAAGCCCTTGAGCTTGCCAAATGCCTGATCCAGGAGGGCCTTTTGTTGCTCTTGGTGCAGGTGCGAGTAGCCCACCGCTGGCGACGCCGATGCGGGGCGTCCGGCGTACCCCAGCCGCTGTCCATCGAGCATGTTTTCGTGCACATAGTGCTGCACGAAGAACCAAGCGCCTTGGTTCTGCGGCTCATCCTGACACCAGACCACCTCCGTGGCATTGGGGAATCGCTTCATCTCAGAGGCAAAGGCTTTGTGCGGGAACGGATACAGCTGCTCCACCCGCACAATGGCCACATCCCACGCCTTCTTTTCGTCTCGACGACGAATCAAGTCGTAAGCCACTTTGCCCGAGCAGACGATCACGCGCTTTACCGAAGCCCCTTCCACCTCTTCACGAGACGGACCAATGACCGTCCTGAACTCGCCCTTGGTGAACTCGCTCATCGGCGGCTGGGCACTGCTCAACGGCACGAGCTTCGCCGGCACGCTCACCGGCGGGACGGTGGCTGCGGCGACGATGCGATCGACACTCATGGCTCTTCCTCCGATGTCCCGAC
>RFSP01000382.1 GCA_009923895.1 Betaproteobacteria bacterium
GGGCCAGCACTTTGATGTCATTGCGTGCGGTGGTCAGGGGTTTGCCAGTGTCTTTGGCCTCGAGTTGCGCCAGTTCTTCTTCATGGTCCAAGATGGCCTGGCCGATGCGGCACAGCAAGCGGCCCCGATCGGTGAGGCTCATGCGGCCCCATGGGCCGTCCAGCGACGCACGGGCGGCTTTGACGGCGAGGTCGACTTCAAAGGCCGTGCCGCGTGAGATTTCGTCGAACGTTTGGCCATTGCTGGGGTTGATCACCGGCAGCGAGCGTCCGTCGCGGGCTGGTTGCCATTGGTCGCCAATCAACATCTTGTGCATAAGGGGTCCTTTGCCTGCGGCTGTATAGAGATGAAATTTTTCTTTGAGGCCGTACTCTATGGAAAGCGAGCCGATTGTTGAATTGGAAAGTGGTCAACGGCGTGTTGCAGCCCTTGCAAGCCAAACCGTAGAATGCGCTCCATGCTGCCCGACATCGACTCGCTGGCCTTGTTTGTCAAAGCTGCAGAGATGCGCAACCTCACCCGCGCGGCCGAGGTGTGCTTCATCACGGTGCCAGCGGCCAGCCGTCGTCTGTCGCTGTTGGAACATCAATTCAAAGCCCAGCTCTTTGAACGGCACTCGCGCGGCTTGCAACTCACGCCCGCCGGCGAGCACTTGCTCAAACATGCGCGGGAGGTGATTGCATCGGTGCATCACATGCGTGCCGAGATGAGCAACTATGCGTCGGGCCGCAACGCGGTGCTGCGTATCTTGGGCAACACCTCGGCCATGGCGCAGTTTTTGCCGTCTGACACGGCGAGTTTTCAGGCTTTGCACGAGAACGTGCGCATCGTGCTGGAAGAGTCGTGGAGCGAGGAGGTGGTGCGTCGCGTGCGCAGTGGTGAAGCCGATTTGGGTGTGGTGGTGGAAGGCTGCGATGTGCAGGGCCTGTGGACCAAGCCTTACCGGCAAGACCAACTGGCGGCCGTGTTGCGTGCCGATGACCCCTTGCAACAAGACATGGTGGCCTTTGCCGACTTGCTGGAGCGCGATCTCGTGGGTCTGGAAGCTGGCAGCACCTTGACACGTTTGCTTACAGAACAAGCTGCCCAACACATGAGGCCGATGGCCTTGCGTGTTCAGGTGCGTAGCTTTGAAGCGGTTTGCCGTGCGGTGCAGGCGCAGTTGGGCATTGGTATCTTGCCCATGGCAGCAGCGCGCAGTTTTGCTGTGTCGATGGACTTGCGTGTGCTGCCTTTGTCCGATGCATGGGCCTTGCGCG
>RFSP01000383.1 GCA_009923895.1 Betaproteobacteria bacterium
CCTCCGCACCACGACATCTACTCCATCGAAGATCTGGCGCAACTCATTCACGACTTGAAGAACGTCAACCCGCGCGCAGACATCAGCGTGAAGTTGGTCAGCGAAGTGGGCGTGGGCACCATTGCAGCGGGAGTGGCCAAGTGCAAGGCCGACCATGTGGTGATCGCCGGACACGACGGTGGCACCGGTGCGTCGCCTTGGTCATCCATCAAGCACGCGGGCACGCCCTGGGAATTGGGGCTGGCAGAGACGCAGCAGACCTTGGTGCTCAATCGCCTGCGCAGCCGCATCCGGGTGCAAGCCGATGGCCAAATGAAGACCGGCCGCGATGTGGTGATTGGGGCGCTGTTGGGCGCCGATGAATTTGGCTTTGCGACGGCCCCGCTGGTGGTGGAGGGCTGCATCATGATGCGCAAATGCCACCTCAACACCTGCCCAGTGGGTGTGGCCACACAAGACCCTGTCTTGCGCAAGAAGTTCAGTGGCAAGCCCGAGCATGTGGTGAACTACTTCTTCTTCGTGGCCGAAGAGGCGCGTCAGATCATGGCGCAATTGGGGATACGCAAGTTCGATGATCTGGTGGGCCGTGCCGATCTGCTCGACACGCGCAAGGGGGTCGAACACTGGAAAGCGCGTGGCCTGGATTTTGGGAGGGTCTTCCACCTGCCTGCCGTGGGCGCCGACATCCCCAGGCATCAGTTGGAGACGCAAGACCACGGACTCGACCGTGCGCTCGATCTGCGACTCATCGAGCGCTGCCGTCCCGCGATCGAGCGCGGTGAGAAGGTGCACTTCATGGAGGAGGTGCGCAACGTCAACCGTTCGGTGGGCGCGATGTTGTCAGGCGAATTGGTGCGCCACCGTCCTGAGGGCTTGCCTGACCACACGATCTTCATGCAGATGGAGGGCACCGGGGGCCAAAGTTTCGGGGCGTTCTTGGCCCAAGGCATCACCCAATACCTCATTGGAGATGCCAACGACTACACCGGCAAGGGTTTGTCGGGGGGACGCGTGGTGGTGCGCCCGAGCATTGAGTTTCGCGGGGATGCCGCGCGCAACATCATCATTGGCAACACCGCGCTGATTGGGGCCACCAGTGGCGAGGCCTACTTCCGCGGAGTGGCGGGTGAACGTTTTGCGGTGCGATTGTCTGGCGCGATTGCTGTGGTGGAAGGCACCGGCGATCATGGCTGCGAATACATGACCGGGGGCACGGTGGCCGTTTTGGGACGCACGGGTCGCAACTTTGCTGCGGGCAT
>RFSP01000384.1 GCA_009923895.1 Betaproteobacteria bacterium
CGACAAACTGTCTTGGTTGGTGCTGGGGCGAGGCTCAGAAGGTTTGGGCCGCGCGGACACGGCCGTGCTGCAGCGTGCGGCTGTGGCCCTCATGGCGGGTGAAGGTGAAGGACCCAATGACTCTTTGATGCGTGCCTTTGGTCTGGACAATGTGTCGCTGCGCCAAGGCGACACTGATGTGCGCGAAACCGTCATCAGCCTGGGCAAGCAACTGAGCCAGCGGTGGTATGTGGGCTACGAGCGTGGCGTGAACGCCACCAGCGGCACCTGGCAGCTGATTTACCGCATCGCCCAGCGATTCACGCTTCGGGCGCAAAGCGGCCTGGAAAATTCTCTGGACCTCATTTGGACCTGGCGCTTCGATAAACCTTAAAGGTGCCATCGCCCGCCCTTGAGAACGCGTGCGGCGCGATCGGGGCGCTCATTGCGCAGACTCAATGGAGGGATCCCAAGGCCCCTTAGCCTGCACAGCAGGAGGGTCGCCATGAATGAATGGGACGAGGTCTGGTCCGCCGACGAGAGTGCGCAAAGCCAAGTGAGCGAGCCATCGGGCCTGGACGCCGACGTCTTGCCCGTGGTGCCCATGCGCAATGTGGTGCTGTTTCCGCACATCATGACGCCCTTGACACTGGGGCGGCCGAAGTCCTTGGCGGCTTTGGAGTTTTGCCTGCACCACAAAATCGCGTTTGCCGTGGTGCTGCAAAAAGATCCTACCGCCGACGAGCCCGAGCTGTCAGAACTTTGTGAGGTGGGCACCTCGGCGCAGGTGGTTCAGCACACCCGCTCCGACGACGGACAGGTGCACCTGGTGTGTCAAGGTCTGCAGCGGCTGCAAATTGTGGAGCCCGTATCGGGCCACCCCTTCTTGGCAGCGCGCATCCGACCGATCGAAGAAGACGGCATGAGCACCCCGGCCCAAGCCCTGGCCTTGCAATTGCGCCAACGGGGTGCGGAGGTGTTGGCCATGCTGCCCAGCATTCCGGCCGAAGTGGCCCAAGCCCTGCAAGGCACGCGCTCGCCCTCCCGCCTGGCCGACTTGGCGGCCAGCCTCATTGACGTGGAGCCCATTGAAAAGCAACGTCTGCTGGAGACCCTTTCGGTGGAAGAGCGCCTCATCCGTGTCTTGAAGCTGGTGCAGCATCGACTCGAGGTGCTTCGACTGTCGCAAGAAATCGGGGCCCGTACCAAGGCCCAGCTGGATGACCGACAGCGTCGGGTGCTGCTGGAAGA
>RFSP01000385.1 GCA_009923895.1 Betaproteobacteria bacterium
TGGATGCCCACGCAGGGGCTGATGGGGCGATCGTAGGTGGATGTGTCAGCGATGAGGTCCGGGTCGAACACCACCACGTCGGCCCAATGGCCCACACGCAGCAATCCACGCTCGGGAATGCGAAAGTTCCGGGCGGTGAGGCCAGTCATGCGGTGCACGGCTTCTTCCAGGCTGAACAGACCCTTCTCTCGCCAGTAGCGAGCCAGGACGCGTGGAAACGCGCCCCACAGGCGGGGATGCGGGTGCCGATCGTGCGGCAAGCCATCGCTGCCGATCATGGTGCGCGGATGCGCGAGCACGCGTTCCACATCATCTTCACGCATCTGAAAGTAGCAGGCTCCACCCGGCATGAGGCGCCGGCAGGCCGCTTTTTGGTCCACTCCCCACTGGGCGGCGATATCGGCCAAGGTGTGCCCGGTGAACTCCGGATAGGGATCACTCCAAGTGACCAAGACGTCGATCACGCCGTCGACCAGGTCTTCACGCAACACGGTGGAGCCGGCCACATACGGATAGGCATCCATGGCCACCTCTTGTCGGACGGCCAAGCGATCGATGAGGGGCAAGGTCTCTCGGGTGCGCCCCCATTGGGCGGGTCCTGCGCATTTGTGGTGTGACAAGATCAATGGCACACCGGCGTCAAAGGCGCAATCAGCGGCCTCGTGCATGGCTTCCAAGATGGTTTGCATCTCGCTGCGCAAGTGGGTGGCGTAAACACCGCCGTGACGAGACACCACGCGTGCCAGATCGGTCACCTCGTCAGCGGGCGCGGCATAGGCTTCTTCGTAAAAGAGACCCGATGACAATCCGAACGCGCCGTGGGCCATGCAATCGTCCAACAGCCTTGCCATTTCCTGCCGCTGACTGGCGGTGGCTGCCCGCCGCAGGTCCTCAAGGACGGCAAATCGCAAGGTGGTGTGCCCAATCAGCGGCACCACATTGACGGCGGGTTGTGCCGCTTGCAGGGCTTGCGCATAGTCGACAAACCGAGCGTGTCTGAAGGAATCACTTCCCAGCAGATTCAAAGGCGGTGCGGCGGCGGGAGTTTGATAAGGCGCCAGCGAAATCCCACAATTGCCAGTGACCACCGTGGTGACGCCTTGCGAGATCTTGGGTCTGCAAGCAGGGTCGCGCAAAACGAGGGCGTCATCGTGGGTGTGGGCATCGATGAAACCCGGCGCGATGACCCATCCTCGGCAATCCACCACCCGCACCTCGG
>RFSP01000386.1 GCA_009923895.1 Betaproteobacteria bacterium
GATCGACCGTCGAAGGGCTGATCGCGCGCTCGAGGAAGGCGTCGCCGCCGAACAGCATGTTGCCGACGACCAGCAGCGCAAGTGCGAAGCGCACCAGCCGGCGCATGCCCGTTTGCTGGCCATGTTTGTGGGCGGCGCCCTGCTGGCGGGTCTGACAGCGCTGGCAGTCGGTGCTCATGCAGGGGTGCACCTGCCGCAAGTGGGACGTTGGGACGTGCTGCTCTTTTCTGCGGCCGTGGCCTGGGCGTTTTTGGGCGGCAACCTTGCATTGCAGTACGGCGCGGCTCGTCTGCCGGCCAATGCCACCGCCGTGTTGATGATCACCGAGGTGTTGTTTGCCTCGGTGTCCTCCATTTTGCTGGGGTCTCAGGTGATGACCACACAACTGCTGTGGGGTGGTACGCTCATTGTGAGTGCCTCGCTCTTGGTGGCCAGGCGCTGAGCCCCGTGCGCTTTGTCCAAAGGAGATCCGGCATGAACCCCCCACCCGCCACCACGGCCTTTGATTTCAAATCTGTCACCCTGGACGGCCGAGACTTTTCTCTCGAAGACTTGCGCGGCCGCGTGTTGTTGGTGGTCAACACCGCCAGCCAATGCGGATTCACGCCACAGTTCGCAGGCCTGGAAGCCTTGTGGCAGTCTTATCGCGACGCAGGACTGACCGTGATCGGATTCCCGAGCAATGAGTTCGCAGGACAGGACCCCGGCAGCGACGAAGAGATAGCGCAATTTTGTCAAACCCGCTACGGCGTGAGTTTTCCCATGATGGCCAAGGGCCAGGTCAACGGGGCCGAGGCCCAACCCCTGTGGCGATGGCTCAAGGCGCAGGCGCCTGGCGTGCTGGGCACGCAAGGCATCAAATGGAACTTCACCAAGTTTTTGATTGGCCGTGACGGGCACGTGGTGGCGCGCTACGCGCCCACCGACTCGCCGGCCTCCTTGGCCAAGGACATTGAAAGGGCCCTTGCCGCATGAGCTTTTTTGACCACCTGGAGCCCTATGCGGGCGACCCCATCCTCAGCTTGAATGAGGCCTTCCAGAAAGACCCCCGAGCCGACAAGATCAATCTGTCGATCGGCATTTATTTTGACGACGCCGGTCGCATCCCCGTCCTGCAGTGTGTGCAACGCGCTGAGGCCCAAATGTTGGCCGAGGTGGCGCCCAAGCCCTATTTGCCCATGGAGGGGTCCCCAGAGATGCG
>RFSP01000387.1 GCA_009923895.1 Betaproteobacteria bacterium
GAAGGGAAATCACCTGGTGCGGGCTGGGCCCAGGCGCCATTGAGTGCTGTCGCACCCAACATGCCCAAGAGTGATCGGCGCGAAACCTCGGCAATAGGACTGGAAGGGTTGCTCATCGACACGGTCTCCTGATCCGACGCGCGCACCACACGAGTGGGTGCGCGACGGAAGTCAGTCTACCGCTCAAGCAGCTGGTGTACGCGTTCGCATATCCGTTCGACGGTGAGCCCAAAGTGCTGATAAAGCGCTGGGGCGGGAGCAGACTCACCAAAGGTGGGGATGCCGAGGACCGCGCCCTGACGTCCCACGTATTTGTGCCAAAAATCAGGCTGAGCCGCTTCGATGGCCACCGCTGGAATCTGCAACGGCAACACGCTGTCTCGGTAAGCCTGGCTCTGGCGGTCGAAGACATTGGTGCAGGGCATGGACACGACTCGGGTGGCAATGCCTTGGGTGGCCAGCTGGGCTTGGGCTTGCAATGCCAATGAAGTCTCAGACCCCGTACCCATGAGGATGACACGCGCTTGGTCCATGTCTGACAAGACGTACCCTCCGCGGCGCACGTCAGCGGCCTGGTCAGCGCCTTGAAGCAATGCGGGGACATTTTGTCGGGACAGGGCCAACAGGCTCGGCCCATCGCTGCGCTCCAAGGCGCAGGCCCAAGCGGTGGCGGTCTCCAACAGGTCGGCGGGACGCCACACGTCGAGCCCTGGAATCAAACGCAGGCTGGGCACATGTTCGATGCTTTGATGGGTGGGGCCGTCTTCTCCAAGACCAATGGAGTCGTGGGTCATCACATGGATCACACGCAGCTTCATCAACGCTGCCATTCGAATGGCGTTGCGTGAATAGTCGCTGAAGGTCAAGAAGGTGCCTCCATACGGGACCCATCCGCCGTGCAAGGCCATGCCGTTCATGATGGCGGCCATGCCGAATTCTCGAACGCCATAAGACAGATGATTCCCAGGCGTGTCTCGGCCGGCGCGCACGCACCCTTTGAAGTTGGTGAGGTTGGACCCGGTGAGATCTGCACTGCCACCAAAGAGTTCTGGCATCAAGGGCGCCAAGGCGTCCAGGGTGGTTTGACTCGATTTACGCGTGGCCATGGCATCTTTGCGCTGCGCCAAATCTGTCAGCGCTTGCGACACGCCCGCTGAAAATCCAGAGGGCAAAGTGCCTGCCATGCGACGCAGCAACTCC
>RFSP01000388.1 GCA_009923895.1 Betaproteobacteria bacterium
GTTGCGATGGGTGGCGCTGTCCAGCACCACAGGTTGGCGGTAGAGGTTGGGGTGAATCATGTGCAATCCTTGAACAGAGAAAAGTCGATCGAAACCATTCAGCCTTCTTCAGGCTCAGCCAGGCGGGTCACCAGGACTTTGTCGACACGCTTGCCATCCAAGTCCACCACCTCAAAGCGCCAGCCTTCCCACTCGGTGCGATCACCCGTGGCAGGCAAGCGGCCCATCAGCAACATCACCAACCCGGCCAGCGTGTTGTAGCGCCCTCGGTCTTCCTCGGGCAATGCCTTCAGCTCCAAACGGTCTTTGAGCTCGGTGGCCGGGATGAGACCGTCCATGAGCCAACTGCCGTCATCGCGCTGCACCGCCCACGAGTCCTCGCTGGCAGGCACCGCAAACTCGCCCGTGATGGCTTCAAGCACGTCACGCTCGGTGATCACACCTTGCACGGCACCGTACTCATCCACCACAAAGACCAGTTCAGACGCCGATTGTCTCAAATGCTCAAGCAGTTCCATGCCCGACAGCGTCTCGGGCACAAAAACCGGCGGCACCAGCAAGTCGGCAAGGCTCACCTCAGCCCCTGTGGCCAAGGGCGTCAACAACCGGTGCGCCGGCAAGACCCCTAACACCTCATCCAGCCCGCCCCGGCACACGGGGTAACGAGAGTGCCCATGCGCGGCCATGGTGGCCACCAGCGACGCCACCGGTTGGGTGACCTCCAGCCAGGCGATCTCGGCGCGCGGGATCATCATGGAGGCGATCTGGCGATCGTCCAGCCGGAACACATTGCGCACCATCTGGTGTTCCTGCGCTTCAATGACGCCCGATTCGAGTCCTTCTTCGAGCTGCGCGGCAATTTCTTCTTCGGTCACGCTGCGGTTGGGCTCGCCCCGGATGCCCATCAAGCGCAACACCCCTTCGGTGCATGCCCCCAAAGCCACCACCAGGGGCCGTGCTGCGGCCGACAGCCAGTTCATGGGGCGGGCGACGTGCCGCGCCACGGCCTCTGGATACATTTGCCCCAAACGCTTGGGCACCAACTCCCCAAAAATGATGGTCAGCACCGTGATGATCAACACCACCAACCCTGTGGCCGTGATGCCAGAAGCATGGGTGCTCAACCCCACCTGCACGCGCAACCACTCGGCCAGGGGGTCTGAAAAGGTCGCCTCGCCCACGATGCCGTTGAGCACGCC
>RFSP01000389.1 GCA_009923895.1 Betaproteobacteria bacterium
AACCGCATGGCCAACGTGCTGGGCATGCGGCCCAATGACGAGTTTTATCTCATGGGCCGACTGCCGCGCGACAAGAAAGAGCGATGAGCAGGTAAAGGACCCGTCATTGCGAGGGCCCAAATGACAATTGGGGCCCGTGGCAATCTGGCCTCACATCAGCACAATGTCGTACTGCTCGGGGCTCATGGTGGCTTCAGCCGACATGGAAATCGGTTTGCCGATGAACTCCGACAAACCCGCCAAGTGCACGCTTTCCTCGTCCAGCAGCATTTCCACCACGCTGGGGTGGGCGACCACGCGGAATTCCTTGGGATGGAATTGGCGGGCCTCGCGCAAGATCTCTCGCAGGATGTCGTAGCACACCGTCCGGGTGGATTTGACCTGACCGCGGCCATCGCAGGTGGGACAGGTGGTGGACACCATGCGAGCCAAACTCTCGCGCGTGCGCTTGCGGGTCATCTCCACCAAACCCAGTTGCGTGAATCCGCTCACCGTGGTCTTGGTGCGGTCGCGGGCGAGCTGCTTTCGCAGCTCAGCCAACACCAATTGGCGGTGATCGTCACGGGACATGTCGATGAAATCCACAATGATGATGCCGCCCAAGTTGCGAAGCCGAAGCTGCCGAGCAATGGCCCCCGCCGCCTCCAGATTGGTCTTGAAGATGGTGTCTTCAAAATTCCTCGCTCCCACAAAGCCACCCGTGTTGACATCGACCGTGGTGAGCGCCTCGGTTTGATCGATGATGAGATAGCCACCGCTCTTGAGATCCACCCTGCGGGCCAAGGCGCGAGTGACGTCTTCTTCCACGCTGAAGAGGTCAAAGATGGGTCGCTCGCCCCGGTAATGTTCGAGCCTGCCAACGACCTTGGGGGTGTAGGTTTGCCCAAACGTCTGCAGGGCGTCAAATTGCATCTTGGAGTCCACGCGCACCGACAAAGTGCCCTCGTGGGTGAGGTCACGCAACACCCGCTCGACCAAGCTCAAATCCTGATGCAACAAGGAGCCGGCCGCTTGCTTGACCGCGCGCTCGCGCACCGAACCCCAGGTCTTGCGCAGGTAGCTGATGTCGTCGGCCAACTCCGCATCTGTGGCATCTTCGGCATTGGTGCGCAAATCAGCGCCAAGTGATGCGGCAAGATTGGCAAGCCCTTCCGCCGTGGCGCGCGTGCCA
>RFSP01000390.1 GCA_009923895.1 Betaproteobacteria bacterium
TCGGCCAACGGCCCCCCTTTTGCGGCGAGCGCCTGCTTGCATTTGCCCCAGGTGGACGGCGGTGCAGACGCCCCCGCAGCAGCGGCCGAGGCACTGCCCTCTGCCGACGCCACTCGAGAAGCTTGGGTGTCATGAGGGGGGTTCGAAGCGGCTTCAGCGGGCGCTGATGCTGCCTGCGCCGCTGGGGCCACGGGCGGCAACGCACTGCAAGCATGCGGTTCAGACGCTTCACCCTTTTCATGCAGCGCAGCGGCGGCTTCAGCCCACTTCACCAATTCCAAGCCATTGGACTTGGCCTGCTCGAGACGCTGACCTTCCTTGAAGGACAAAGTGCCCGAAAAAATCACGGCGGCCAACGCGAGCGGCAGCGACAACAAAAAGAGCACCTCACTGGGCGCAAGACGCCTTGGGCGCCGGTCTGGCCCTCCTGCCTGCGAGGGTGGATTGTTGGGTGCAGACCCGTTCCCGGCAGCCCCCAGGCGGTCATGCTCGTTCATGGCCAAACTCCTTCATGCAGCCCGAGGCGACTTTAAAAAGGTCAAGATCGGCAGATCCTGGCACAACTTGAGCCTGAAGAAAGCCAGGTTTTTACCGAGTAACCGATAGAATGGAGCGGGGCTTTGTTCTAAAGCCTGTTCAAGAGGTGATCACATGACCGAAGACACTTCCAAGCGAGACGACGAGACAGGATCCCGACTTCGTCTGCCCGAGACCAATGGCAATTCCAAGCCTGACAGGTCTTGGTTCTTGCTGGTGGTCTTTGCGGTGATTGCCATTGTGGTGGTGGCTTTGTTCTCCAACGCCAAGGGCTAAAGGCTTGACTCGCCTCCAGGCCACCCTGTGGGGCGCCCGCCCACCCTTCACTTCTCTGGGCTTGTTGAGCCTGGTGCTGGGATCGTCGGTTTGGGCCGGTGATCACTCAGGCTGGACGCGCACCGCCGACGTTCTGGCCGTGGGCTTGCCCGTGGTGGCCTATGGCGTGGCCGGCTCGGGGCAGACCGATGCTGAGGGCCTGAAAGAGCTGACCTTGGGCCTATTGGCCACCGTTGCCACCAGCGAGGGGCTCAAGCGGACTGTGCCGGTGACCCGCCCCGATGGGTCTGATCGCAAAAGCTTTCCGTCCAGGCACACGGCAGTCTCTTTCACTGCGGTGCGGTTCATGGACCAACGG
>RFSP01000040.1 GCA_009923895.1 Betaproteobacteria bacterium
CCATCACCACCATGATGGGCATGGGCACGATCATGGCCACCATCACCACGATCTCAACCTGAGATCTGCCTATTTGCATGTGTTGGCGGATGCGGCCACCTCGGTTTTGGCCATCGTGGCCTTGCTGGGTGGGTGGTTTTATGGATGGTCTTGGCTCGATCCGGTCATGGGACTGGTGGGTGCGGTGCTGGTGGCGGTCTGGGCCAAGGGGCTCATCATGGACACTGCCAAGGTGTTGCTTGATCGCGAAATGGATCACCCGGTCGTGGAGGAAATTCGCCAGGCCGTGGAAGGCCCGGTGCGCATCACCGACCTGCACGTTTGGCGGGTGGGCAAAGAGGTGTATTCCTGCGCCATGACAGTGGTGACGCGAGACCGCACAATCACGGCCGAAGACGTTCGCCAGCGGCTGTCTGTGCATGAAGAAATCGTGCACTCCACCATTGAAGTGCATCACTTGCCGGGCGATCACCCATCCCACAATCCAAGTTTGATTTCATGAAGACCCAGGTTTGCATCATTGGCGGTGGCCCTTCCGGCCTGATGTTGTCTCAGTTGCTGCACCTCAAGGGCATTGACAACGTGGTGCTTGAAAAGCACAGCCGCGAATACGTGCTCAGCCGCATTCGTGCCGGCGTGCTGGAGCACGGTTTTGCGAAGTTGATGCGCGAAGCGCAGTGCGGCGAGCGCATGGACCGCGAGGGTGAAATTCACGAGGGCTTTTTTATTGCCCACCAAGGCGAGCTCAAACGGGTGGATTTGCATCGCTTCAGTGGCGGCAATTCGGTGGTGGTGTACGGGCAGACCGAACTCACGCGCGACCTGTATGACGCACGTGACCGCATGAAAGGTGTGGTCATCCACAACGCCGAGGACGTGCAGCCCCACGACCTCACGCAGCCGCATCCCTTTGTGACCTACCGACAGGGTGGTGAGGTGGTGAGGGTGGATTGTGACTTTGTCATAGGCGCTGACGGTTTCCACGGCGTGAGCCGCAAGTCCATCCCCAAGACCGTGCTGCGTGAATATGAAAAGGTCTATCCCTTCGGGTGGTTGGGGGTGTTGTCTCGCACCAAGCCAGTGTCGCCTGAGCTCATCTATGCCAAACACGAGCGCGGGTTTGCCTTGTGCTCATTGCGCTCGCAAGTGCTCAGCCGCTACTACATCCAGGTGCCGCTGACCGACACGGTGGAAGACTGGTCTGACGAGGCGTTTTGGGAGGAGCTCAAGCGGCGCTTGCCAGATGAAGTCTCAGCCCGCATGGTCACAGGGCCGTCCATTGAAAAGTCCATCGCACCGCTGCGGTCCTTTGTGGCCGAGCCCATGCGCTATGGCAATTTGTTTTTGGCGGGCGACGCTGCGCACATCGTGCCGCCCACCGGCGCCCGGGGTCTCAACAGCGCAGGCTCAGACATCTACTACCTCTATCACGCCCTGGTGCGCCACTACAAGCAAGGCGACAGCCAAGGTCTGGAGGAATACTCTTCCAAGGCGCTTGCGCGGGTGTGGAAGGCCCAGCGTTTTTCCTGGTGGATGACCACCTTGCTGCACACCTTCCCGGCCAATTCAGACTACGACAACAAACTTCGCGATGTGGACATGGCCTACTTGTTTTCTTCCGAGGCTGCGCAGCGGTCGTTGGCAGAGAACTACGTGGGCCTGCCTTTTTGAACGGCCCAATGGGCGCAACGAGGGCAATTGAGGCAACGGGCGCGGTTCCATGCAAGGCTCCAAGGAATCAGGAGCTCAGATTGTGACCCGCTTTATCGCAAGAACGCGTCGTAAGTGGTTTTGAGGATCAGGGCGCTCACCACGACGATGAAGACGCGACGCACGAAGGTGGATCCGTGCTTGAGGGCCAAGCGGGAGCCCAGGAGACCGCCCGCGATATTGGCCACAGCCAAAGCGGCGGCGATCTCCCACATGACATGGCCTGTGAGGGCAAAGGTGACAAAGGCAGCCGCATTGGTGGCCAGGTTGATGACTTTGGCGCTGGCCGAGGCATTCAAGAAGTCATAGCCCAAGAAACGCACGAAGAGAAAGATAAAGAAGCTGCCCGTCCCGGGCCCGAAGAAGCCGTCGTACCAACCCAGAAAGAAACCGATCAATGACGCCAATGCGGCGGTGCGGGCCGGCGATGCGAGCGGTTGGTGGCGCTGCCCCAGATTCTTTTTGACCAAGGTGTAGGCCAGCACGGCCACCAGCACCAATGGCAGCAACTTGCGCAAGAAGTTGGGGTCCAGGCGGGCCACGGTCCAAGCGCCTGCAAAGCCGCCGAGCAAGGCCGCGACGATGGCAGGCCCCAACACGTTCCACTGCAGAGTCACCCGCCGGCTGTATTGCCAGGCGGCAAAGGAGGTGCCCCAGACCGATGCGCTTTTGTTCGACCCCAACAAGGTGGCCGGGGCCACCTGCGGGTAGGTGGCAAACAGTGCAGGCACCAGGATGAGGCCGCCGCCTCCGACGATGGCGTCTACCAGACCTGCAAAGAACGAAGCGAAGGTGACGAGTATGACGTCCAATCGGGTCCGCTCACGCGGTAAATTCTTGTTGGTGCATCCAAGCGGCGTGTTGAGGCGCTCGCTTGGTGCGATCCCACTCATCAAGCATCGCCCATTTCACATCGTCAAGTTTGCGGTGCATCTCTGCTGTGCCAACGTCGGCGGCCAACTCAAGCCGGTGCCCATTGGGGTCAAAGAAATAAATGCTCTTGAAAATGGTGTGATCGGTGACGCCCACCACGTCAATGCCGGCCGCCTCCAAACGTGCTTTGGTTTCTTCAAGGGTCTTGACGCTGTCCACCTTGAAGGCAATGTGCTGCACCCACGATGGCGTGTTTTCATCGCGGCCCATGTCCGGTGAATTGGGCAACTCAAAGAAGGCCAGCACATTGCCGTTGCCGGCATCCAAGAAGATGTGCATGTACGGGTCCGGCGCTTTGGTGGAGGGGACCTGGTTTTCTGCGATGGCCAGCACAAAGCCCATGTTCAGATGCTTGCCGTACCACTCCACCGTCTGCTTGGCGCTCTTGCAGCGGTAAGCCACATGGTGGATCTGTTGGATTTTCATGCCAGTCTCCTGAGCCTTGTGTCGTCTAGTCTGCCTTCAGTGTGCCGCGACGAATTTGGTCACGCTCGAGGCTTTCAAAAAGGGCTTTGAAGTTGCCCTCACCAAAGCCCTCGTCATCCTTGCGTTGAATGAACTCAAAGAACACCGGGCCCAAGAGGGTTTCAGAAAAAATCTGCAGCAGCAGGCGCTTGTCGCCATTGCGGGTGTTGCCATCGAGCAAGATGCCACGCGTTTGCAGTTCATTGACGGGCTCGCCGTGGCCGGGCAAACGCTCTTCGAGCATGGCGTAATAAATGTCATTGGGCGCGGTCATCAGCGGCACCCCCGACATCTGCAAGGCGTCGACCGTATCGATGAGGTTGTCCGTCAACAAGGCGATGTGCTGAATCCCCTCACCATTGAATTTCATCAGAAATTCTTCGATCTGCCCCGTACCGCCTTTGCCAGATTCCTCATTGAGCGGGATGCGAATGAGTCCATCGGGTGCGGTCATGGCACGCGAGGTGAGCCCTGTGTATTCGCCCTGGATATCAAAGTAGCGAATCTCGCGAAAGTTGAAGAGCTTTTCGTAATAGCCGCCCCAAAAGGCCATGCGACCCCGGTACACGTTGTGAGTGAGGTGGTCGATGATCTTCAGGCCGTGGCCCACTGGGTGGCGCGGCACGCCAGGCAGCCATTCAAAGTCGATGTCGTAGATGCTCTTGCCATCTTCGTAGCGGTCAATGAGGTACAAGGCTGCACCCCCGATGCCTTTGATGGCGGGCAGTCGCAACTCCATGGGCCCTGTGGGCACTTCCAGCGGTTGGGCACCCAGCTCGAGGGCTCTGGAGTAGGCCTTGTGCGAATCCTTGACCCGAAACGCCATGGCACAGGCACTGGGGCCATGCTCTGCCGCAAAGTAGCCGGCCAGACTCTTGGGCTCGCGGTTCACAATGAAATTGATATCGCCCTGTCGATACAGCAGCACGTCTTTGCTGCGGTGGCGGGCCACCAAGCGAAAGCCCATCTTCTCAAAGAGAGGCTCCAATAGGTTGGCGGTGGGCGAGGCAAATTCAACGAATTCAAAGCCCATCAGGCCCATGGGGTTGTCAAAGAGGTCGGCCATGGTGGTATGAGAGGTTACAGATTTGCAGTTGAAAGAGTTTTCGGCACACCTGCACGCCAAATCGATCCGTGGGTGACTTCATTGGGCATCCAGCCCACCACCCGTTCACGCAAGGCCAGCAGCGCTTGAAGATGAATCCCCGTCGAGTGTCCCATGGCTTCCAGCATAAAGGTGAGATCTTCGGTGGCCACGTTGCCGCTGGCCGCTGGGGCAAAGGGGCAGCCTCCAATGCCCGCCAATGAGGCATCGAACCGGTGAATGCCCAGCGCCATGGCAGCCAAGACGTTGGCCAAAGCCAACCCACGGGTGTCGTGAAAGTGACCGCAACACAACGCCGAGCCGGCCACCTTCAGGGTCTGTTCAAACAGGCGGCTGACCTGCGCCGGGTTGGCATATCCGACCGTGTCGGCCAGACCGACGCGGTCGGCGCCAGCGTCCAACACAGTTTGTACCAAGCGCAACACGTCGGATGCTTTGACTTCTCCTTGCATCGTGCAGCCAAAAGCCGTGCTGATGGTGACTTCGATCAACGCGGCACTGCGGGCCGAGTCGCGTGCTGCACGCATGCGGCCCACTTCCAACACCATGTCCTCGGGCGTTTTGCGAACGTTGGCCAGGCTGTGTGCGTGGCTGGCCGACAGGGGCACCAAGATCAGGTCTGCTTCGCACGACAAGGCTTGCTCGGCTCCACGCAGATTGGGAACCAAGACCGAAGCGAGCAAACCCGGAATCGACTTGGCGTAGGCCAACACCTCAGCGGTGTCCGCCAACTGCGGCAAAAGTTTGGGCGGGACAAAGGACCCGACCTCGATTTCGCGCAGCCCAGCGGCCACGGCCGCGGCAATCCATTCGCATTTGTGTGCCGTGGGCACAAGAGTGGCGATGCTTTGCAAACCATCGCGCAGGCCGACCTCTCGGACGGTCATGGCAGCGGGCAAGGTCGCAGAAGCGGGGGACATCAGGTTTCTCCGTGGCGGGCCCGGTTGCGGGCCCGATCAATAACCCGCCACTGTAGTCCTTCTCTGGCAGAAATGTCACCCTGTTGGCGATTCACTGGGGGTCCTGGGCGTTTCTGGGGGATGACAGCTGCTTTTGACGTGCCTTCTTTCTGATTGGTCCTATCATTGACATTTATGAACGACCTGTCGACCCTTGCTGCCGTGCTGCCCACCGACGAAGACCGAGACTTATTGCGGCAATCGGTCCGAGGATATCTTCAGGCCCATGGACCGTCGCAGAGTCATCGCGAGGCGTGGTGGGACCCTGAGCTGTCAGGCCGTCTTTGGCAGGGCCTGGCTGAACAAGGCCTCATGACCTTGGGGGTGGACCCCACCGAGGGCGGGGTTCGTGAGATGGTGGTGGTCATGGAGGAGCTGGGTCGCGCGGCCGTGCCTATCCCCTTTCATGGCCTTGCCGTGACCCAGTTGTGGGCCCATGGACGCTTGACCGCCTTGAAGGGGCCGTCCAGGCCGAGCACACCGTGGCCCACCGCCGAGTGCCGGCTCGCCATCGCTCTTGACCCTCAGGCCATTGCGTGGCATCGCCCACCGGGTGACGGACCCGAGGTGACCTTGCAGGGTGTCTTGCTTGGTGTGGAGGCCGCGGCGGCCGCCACAGACCTGTTGGTGGTGTTGCCGGACCAGCGCCTGGCTCGCCTGTCTTTGCAGGGCCATGGGGTGACGGTGACTTCTTCGCGGGCGATGGGGGCGGATGGTGGTTATCAGGTGACTTGTGACGCTGCTCGGGCTGAAGTGCTTGATGCCACGCCTGAGCAGGCGACCGCAGCCCAGCGACTCACGCGCTTGCTCTTGTTGGCCCGTGCCCACGGCGCCGCCCGCCGAGCGTTTGAGATGGTGGTGGATTATGCCAAGGAGCGCTGTCAGTTTGGACAACCCATTGGACGCTTCCAAGCCATTCAGCACAAGTTGGCCAATGCCTGGATGGCTTTGGAAGGGGTGCAGCGCACGCTGGACCATGCCAGTGCGCAGTTCGACTTGAGTGCCTCCGACGCCGCCTATGCGGCTTGGGCCGCCATTGCTTATGGAGGCAGCGCGCTGCGTCAAGTGTCACTGGAGGCTCACCATGCGTTTGGTGCGATCGGCTACGCCGAGGAGCACGAGGCACCTCGGCATTTTCGACGGGTGCATTTGGACACCTTGGCTTTTGGTGGGCCGGCGAGCGCACGCGCGGCCCTGGCCAGCCATCTTTTGGATGGCGAAGGCCACCGACTGCCTGAATACGACTTGGGTGAGGCCGGTAATGCATTTCGCCAAGAGGTGCGTGTCTGGCTGGCCACGCACTGGAGTGGCGAGCGCAAAGCGGGCTTTGATGCGCAGCCGTTCCATGACCGGGAGTTTGATGCAGCATTTGCGAAGGACTTGGGCGCGACCGGGTGGATCGGCTTGGGCTGGCCGCAAGAGCACGGAGGCCAGGCGCGAACGCCTCGAGAACAGATTGCCTTCATGGAGGTGATGGAGAAGGCCGAAGCCCCGCGCGTGGGGGCCTCGGTGCAGGCCAATGCCTTGATGATGTATGGCACCGAAGCGCAACGTGCCAGGTACCTGCCCGAGATCTTGCGGGGTGAAGCCATGCACGGCATGGGCTACAGCGAGCCCCAGGCCGGATCTGACCTGGCAGCCCTCAAGACGTCGGCAGTCAGGGTGCACGACGAGCGAGGAGACGGGTGGGTGATCAATGGCCAGAAGATCTGGACCACCACCTGGTGGGGGCAGTACATGTTCCTGGCGGCGCGGACCGACCCCGCTGCCAAGCCGGCTCATGCGGGCATCAGCATGTTCATTGTGCCGATGTCGTCACCGGGCATCACCGTCAAGCCGTCCACCACCATGTACGACGGCACCTTTGCCAACATCTTCTACGACGACGTGTGGGTGCCCGAAGATGCCCTGGTCGGACCCGAAAACGGTGGGTGGAAGGTGCTCATGGATGCGCTGGCCAATGAGCGCGGCAGCGTGGGTGGTGGCATTGTGCTCAAGGTGGCCCACGCCTTTGAGTTGCTGTGCCAGGACGTTCGGTCTCAACCCGGAAAATCTGCGGATCTGCTGGTGCGTGACCGTCTCGGCCAGTTGGCGGCTGACATCGAAGTCGGCCGACAATTGATGATGCGTTGCGCCATGCTGGCGGAGTCAGGGACCACGCCACCTGAAATGGGGGCGGTCAGCAAAGTCTTTTCGGGTGAACTGTTTGAACGCTTTGGGGAGACTGCGCTGGAGGTGCTGGGACCGCAGGCCCTGCTGTCCCAAGAAGCGCCCGGTGCCTTGCGAAACGGCCGCTATGAGCAAGGCTTGCGGCATTCGCTGATGTGGGTCATCAGCATCGGCACCAATGAGATTCAGCGCAGCCTGATCGCGCAGCGAGGTTTGGGTTTGCCGCGCTGACAGATTAGGGGGTACACCCTGTGGGTGGACCTCAAGTGCCGGCAAATTTGACCTGACGCCATCGTCTGAATGGGTCGACGTCCCACACTGGGGCGGTGGATCAAGAAATGCCATTGAGAGACGGCTGGCGTCAGGCTTGCACGGCGTCGCTCGCCGGTATCGCTGCCATGGCCGCCTTGCTGGGGGGGTGCGAGACTCCATCACCGTCATCACTGTCATCCTCATTGGCGGGAGATCCTGAACTGGCTTGGATGCCCCGCTCGTGGTCAGCCGAGGCGACGGCACACACGCCGGAGATGGCGACCGCAGCCACCTCAGCGACCCCAGCCACGCCCGAGCTGGACGCCTGGTGGCAGGCCTGGGGCGATGCGACTCTGTCGCGTCTGGTGGAATCGGCTTTGCACGCCAATACCGACTTGGCCCAAGCGCAAGCCAATGTGCGACGCGCAAGAGCCCTGCGCGCTGCAGCAGCCTCGGCTTTGACGCCGGTGGCCGAGGCCACCCTCGCAGGGCAACGCAGCAGCCCCTCTGGAGGGCCGGCCACCACCACCCGTTTGTTCACGGCGTCGCTGGCCGCGTCTTGGGACCTGGACGTTTGGGGAGGCACGGCCGCCGCGTTGCGCGCCGCGCAGGCTGATGCGCGGGCTGTGGAGTTTGGACTGGCAGTGACACGGCGGGCACTGGCGACCGAAGTCGCCTTGGATTACGTGCAGTGGCTGGTGGCGCAGGCTCGATGGCGCGTGGCGCTTGAAAACCTGAGCGCGCAAGAAGACACCTTGCAATTGGTGCGGTGGCGCGAGCAAGCGGGTTTGGCCACGGGCTTGGAGGCCGCCCAAGCGCAGAGCGCCGTCGCACAAACCCGCGCCCAACTGCCAGCCCTTCGAAACTCAATCGCTCAATGGACCCATGCCCTGTCGGTGTTGCAGGGGGTCTCGCCAACCGAGACCGTTGTGACGAGTGCAGACGCCTCCGTGGCTTGGGCGGCTTTGTCTTCATGGCGCCCACCGCCATTGGCGTTGAACTTGCCTGCCGCGGTGTTGCGCCGTCGGCCTGACGTGCGGATGGCCGAAGCGCAGTGGGTGGCAGGCGCTGAACGGTTGGCGCAAGCCCAAGCCGCCCGTTACCCACAGCCTTCGCTGCGCGCATCGACGGCTTGGACCGGCTTGACCCTGTCCTCATTGGGGCAGGCCGCGGCAGTATCGACCTGGGGGGCGGTGTTGAGCGGGACTCTGTACGACGGGGGATTGAGAACGGCGCAAGCGCAAGCCCAGGCGGAGGCAGCGCAGGCTTTACTCGAGGCGTACCGGGGACGTGTGTTGACGGCCCTGCAAGAGGTGGAAGACGCGATCGCCGCACGCGCCCACGCGCAGCAGCGCACACAAGACCTGCAAGAGGCCGAACAGGCCGCCGGTCTGGCGGCCGAATTGGCTCGCCAACGCTATGCCAACGGTTTGGTGGACTTTCAAGTGGTGTTGGAGGCTCAACGGACACGGTTGGCAATACAAGACACCCACCTGGTGTCGCAAGCCGATGCGCTGGTGCAGCACATTCGGCTCACGCAAGCTTTGGGCGGGGGATGGAGTGCCCCGCCGTGAGCGAGCCTGCGCCTGCGGTACAGACCTTGTTGGGGCCAGGCCTTGCAGGGCCTTGGTACCGTCGAGCCGCGTTGTGGTGGAGCATTGCAGCAGGCTTGATGCTCACGGTATTTGCGCTGTGGTGGCAAAGTCGCGAGCAGTCGGCCGCCGCGCCGCGCTACCTCACCGAGCCCTTGACGCGAGGGGCACTCCGCGTCACCGTGACAGCCACCGGGACCCTGCAGCCGACCAACAAAGTGGACATTGGCAGTGAACTCTCGGGCACCGTGGCCCATGTGTACGTGGATGTCAACGACAAAGTCCGACGAGGGCAGGTGTTGGTAGCGTTGGACACCGAAAGGCTTCAAGAGCAAATCGCTCGCTCCAGTGCGCAGCGTGATGCGGCCGAGGCCAAAGTCCAGCAAGTGACTGCGACGCTCGAAGATGCCCAAGGTCAGCTTCTGCGACTGCAGGCGGTGTCCAAGGCTTCTGCCGGCCGCGTGCCTTCGCAGGCCGAGCTGGCCGCGGCACAGGCAGCGCAAGCCCGGGCGCAGGCCGACCTGGCCAGCGCGAAGGCGGCCGTACAAGACGCGCAAGCAGCCCTGTCCTTGGACCAGACCAATTTGCGCAAGGCCTCCATCCGCTCACCCATCGATGGCGTTGTGCTGGCACGCAGCGTCGACCCCGGCAATGCGGTGGCGGCGTCGTTGCAAGCGGTGACCCTGTTGACGCTGGCGCAAGACCTGCAGCAACTCAAGCTTCAGGTCAATGTGGACGAAGCCGACGTGGGTCGCGTGCGCGAAGGGCAGAAGGCTCAATTCACCGTCGCGGCTTACCCCAATCGTGAGTATCCGGCCAACGTCAAGCGCTTGTCTTATGGGTCGACCATCAAAGACAACGTGGTGACCTACGTCGCTGAATTGCAGGTCGCCAACAACGATCTGTCATTGCGTCCGGGCATGACGGCCACAGCGGTCATTACGGCAGAAGAGCGCGATGGCGTGTTCTTGGTGCCCAACGCGGCGTTGCGCTACAAGCCCGAGGCCGCGGGCGTGGCCCCAGAGGGCGGAGTGCTGTCGCGCTTGATCCCGCGCATGCCCGCGCAGGCGCCACGACACGCCACGGTGAGCCCTGGATCCGCGCAGTCGTTGTGGGTGTTGAAAGAAGGGCAGCCCACGCCCGTGTCCATCACGACAGGCTCCACCGATGGCCGCATGACCGAAGTCCGAGGGGAAGGCTTGTCAGTGGGCCAGCCCATCATCTTGGACCGCGTGACCGGATCGGCCCCCCGTTGAACACTGAGGCGGCCGTGTCGGAGCAAGTGCCACTGATTTCCTTGCGGGGCATCAGCAAGGTGTATGGCATCGGTGAAGCGCAGGTGCGCGCGCTCGACGGGGTTGACTTGGACATTGCGGCCGGTGACTTCGTGGCCATCATGGGTGCCAGCGGCTCTGGCAAGTCCACGGCCATGAATATTTTGGGGTGCTTGGACACGCCCACCGCAGGGGAGTACCGGTTTTTGGGCACGCCCGTGCAATCGCTCTCACAGAACCAGCGCGCGCTGCTGCGTCGGCAGCACTTGGGCTTTGTCTTCCAAGGCTACAACTTGTTGCCCCGCACTTCTGCGTTGGAGAACGTGGAGCTCCCGTTGCTGTACCGGGGAGAATCTGCCGCGCAACGCCGTGCAGCCGCCCGCGAAGCCTTGGCGCAGGTGGGTTTGGCCGGGCGCGAACTGCACACGCCTGCCGAATTGTCGGGCGGTCAGCAACAACGGGTGGCCATTGCACG
>RFSP01000391.1 GCA_009923895.1 Betaproteobacteria bacterium
ACGTTCGCCAGGCAGCGGGCTGGAGCGCGGCTCACTGCGCCAGCGCAAGATCAACACAAAAGACATTCCGGCCAACGCGGCATTCACCACAAACACGGCGGCAGGACTCAATGCCGCGATCATGGAGCCCGCCAGCATGGGGCCCACCACACGGCTGAGGTTCATGGAGATGCCATTGAGGGCCAAGGCGGCAGGCAGGTCGTTTCTTGGGACGACGCTGGGCACGATGGCCGCAAAGACCGGCCAGCGCATGGCCAGGCCCACGCCGTTCAAAAAGGTCAAAAGTAGCAAGGCCGGGGCCGTGAGGGCCTGCGCGAGTGACAGCGCGGCCAAGGCCAATGCCGTGAGCAAGACCCACAGTTGGGTCGCCGCAAAATAGCGCCGCCGGTCAATGATGTCGGCCAAAGCGCCGCTGGGCAGGCCCAGCAAAAATACCGGGAGCGTGGAAGCCGTTTGCACCAACGCCACCAGCACCGGGCTGGTGGTGAGCGACGTCATCAGCCAAGCGGCCGCGACGTCGTTCATCCACATGGTGAGGTTGGCTGCGAGTGAGGCCAACCAAAGCCCGCGAAACACGGGCTCACGCAGCGGCGCCAAGGCCGCTGGCGTGTTCATGCCCTCACTCCTCTTGGAAGGCCTCTTCGCGCTGCTTTTTGATGGAAGGCAGCATGACCACCACGACCATCGCAAATGCCGCCAAAAGCAGACCCGCAGACAACGGGCGCGTAATGAAGGTGGTCCAATCCCCACGAGACAGCAGCAAAGCACGCCGCAGGTTCTCTTCCATCATGGGCCCCAGGATGAAGCCCAGCAGCAGGGGCGCGCTTTCGCAACCCAGCTTGTAGAAGATGTAACCCACCACGCCAAAGAAGGCGCCGATGTACACGTCAAAACTGGAGTTGTTGAGCGTGTAAAGGCCAATGCCGCAAAACACAATGATGGCCGGGAACAAGAAGCGATAGGGCACTGTCAGCAGCTTGATCCACATGCCAATGAGCGGCAAGTTCAAGATGATGAGCATGAGGTTGCCCACCCACATGGAAGCGATCAAGCCCCAGAAAAGCTGCGGGTTGCTGGTCATCACCTGAGGGCCAGGTTGAATGCCCTTGATGGTCATGGCGCCCACCATCAGCGCCATCACCGCATTGGGCGGGATGCCCAGGGTCAACAT
>RFSP01000392.1 GCA_009923895.1 Betaproteobacteria bacterium
CCCACTCCCGCACCAAGACCTCATCGAAGCCCTGGCTGCGCGCCTGGGCTGCAAAGCTTTGAAAGTCTGGGGTCATGCTCATCTCCGTTATCCTCAAGGTCTGTGTTGTCTGCTCACCACCTGCCATGAAGACCGAATCTGCTTTAGACATCATTCGTTCCCACATTCGCACGGTGCCCGATTGGCCTGCGCCCGGTGTGCAGTTTAGAGACATCACACCCTTGCTGTCCACGCCCAGGGTTTTTCGCATCCTCATCGACCAGTTTGTGCACCGCTACTTTGACGAGCGACCCGATGTGATCGCGGGCATGGATGCCCGTGGCTTCATCATTGGCTCGGTCCTGGCTTACGAGCTCAATATCGGATTTGTTCCGATACGAAAAAAGGGCAAGTTGCCCTTCAGCACCGTAGAAGAAAGCTACGAATTGGAATATGGCAGTGCCAGCGTGGAACTGCACACCGATGCCGTCAAACAGGGGGATCGCGTGGTGCTGGTGGACGACCTTATCGCCACCGGGGGCACGATGATGGCGGGGCGCAAGCTGTTGGAACGCCTGGGGGGCCAAGTGATTGAAGGTGCGGCCATTGTCGATCTGCCCGATCTGGGCGGGTCTTCACGCCTTCGCGACTCCGGGCTCAAGCTCTTTACGCTGGTGGAGTTTGGGGGGCATTGAAGCGCTCGCGCAGTGCGGCGCCACTGTCATCGAGCGCGGGAGGCGCGGTGTTCACCTGCAGCACCTGGCCATCAATGCGCACCGGGCAGCCCACCGTGTGGGTGAGGTGGCCGTTGGGCAGGGTTTGGGGTTGCACCAGCTGCAGGTGCGCTGCCTGAGGGTCGGCCAGCGCCTGAGAATAACCATTGATGGGTGCGCAGGGCACGCCAGCGGCCGCAAACCCTTGCAGCCAGTGCTCGACCGATCGCGCGGCAAAGTGGGGATCCAAAAGAGCTTTGAGCTCGCCTTGGTGCTGTGCCCGCAACGATGGGGAGGCAAAGCGCGCATCGGCCAACAGTGCCGGCGTCCCCACCACCGCGCACACTTGTTGCCACAGTTTGTTGTTCCCGGCTGCGATGGCAAACCATCCATCCTGGGCGGCGTAGGCCTGATAGGGCGCATTGCGGGGATGCGCTGAGCCCAGTTTGCGCGGGTTGCGGCCATTGCCAAAATATTC
>RFSP01000393.1 GCA_009923895.1 Betaproteobacteria bacterium
TTCGCCAGCCAGTTGCCGTTCAACCTCATCGGCGAAGCCGGTGCGGAGTCTGCTGCCAAGGCCGGTGGCGATGGTGGCAAGGGCGGCAAGACCGAAATCAAGCGCACCGTCTGCACCCATTGTTCCGTGGGTTGTGCCGTCGATGCGGTGGTGCAAAACGGCGTCTGGGTGCGCCAGGAGCCGGTGTTCGATTCGCCCATCAACATGGGTGCGCATTGCGCCAAGGGTGCGTCGGTGCGCGAACACGGCATGACCGAGCATTCGCACCGCCTGAAGTACCCGATGAAGCTGGTCAACGGCAAATATCAGCGCATCAGCTGGGATCAGGCAGTGAATGAAATCGCCGATCGCATGCAGGCACTGCGCAAGGAGTCCGGTCCGGACTCGGTCTACATCGTCGGTTCGTCCAAGCACAACAACGAGCAAGCGTTTTTGATGCGCAAGTTCGTGTCGCTGTGGGGCAGCAACAACTGCGACCACCAGGCGCGCATCTGCCACTCCACCACGGTGGCCGGTGTGGCCAATACCTGGGGCTATGGGGCCATGACCAATTCGTACAACGACATGCAAAACAGCAAGGTCGCGATGTACATCGGCTCCAATGCCGCCGAGGCCCATCCCGTGTCCATGCTGCACATGCTGCATGCCAGGGAAAACGGCTGCAAGATGATCGTGGTGGATCCCCGTTTCACGCGCACGGCGGCAAGAGCCGACGAGTTTGTGCGTATCCGCTCGGGTGCTGACATCCCCTTCCTGTTTGGCTTGCTGTATCACATCTTCAAGAACGGCTGGGAAGACAAGAAGTACATCAACGACCGCGTGTATGGCATGGAGAAGGTCAAGGAGGAAGTCCTGGCCAAGTGGAAGCCTGAGGCCGTCGAAGAAGCCTGCGGCGTCAAAGAAGAGCAAATGCTGCGTGTGGCCAAAATGCTCCACGACCACAACCCGGGCACCATTGTGTGGTGCATGGGACAAACCCAGCACACCACCGGCAATGCCGTGGTGCGTGCCTCGTGCATCTTGCAACTGGCCCTGGGCAATGTGGGCAAGACCGGAGGCGGGACCAATATCTTCCGCGGCCATGACAACGTGCAGGGCGCTACCGACGTGGGCCCCAACCCCGACTCCTTGCCGGGCTACTATGGCATTGCCGAGGGCTCATGGAAGCAC
>RFSP01000394.1 GCA_009923895.1 Betaproteobacteria bacterium
AGCTCCCGCACCAAGCCACATTGAAGAGCCTCTGACGCATCGATCATGCGCCCGGACATCGACCACTCCAGAGCCCGAGAAATACCCACCGTGCGAGGCAAGAACCAGCTGGCGCAACCATCGGTCACGATGCCTCGTCTGGCAAATACAAATCCAAAGCGGCTTGTGGTGGCAGCAATTCGAATGTCCATGGGCAGCAGCAAGGTGGCTCCCACGCCTACTGCGGCACCGTTGACCGCACCAATGACGGGCTTGTGGCACTCAAAGATCCTGCGAACCAAGATGCCGCCCCCGTCGCGCCCTTGCTCTTCTGGACGCGCATCACGGGGTTGTCCAAAGGCTTGGGCGCCTGAACTCAGGTCCGCCCCGGCGCAAAATGCTTTCCCCTGCCCGGTGACGATGACCGCACGGATGTGGTCGTCTTGATCGACACGATCCAAGGCTGCGCACAATTCCCGCCTCATGGTCACGGTCATGGCATTGAGCGCTTCGGGCCGGTGCAGGGTGAGGGTGACCACACCATCATCTTGATGCCACAGAAGGGTCTCGAACGATGGTGGAGTGGGCGTGGAGTTCATCGTCTGCGTTCAAGCCCACTGAGCCAATCGGAATGCCTGTTCTTTGCTGTCACCCAGCAGGTGGTCGGCCACATGAACGCGTCGCAAGTAATGCCCGACGGCGAATTCTTCGGTCATGCCGATCCCCCCATGGCACTGGATGGCGCTTTCGCATACCTGCCGCGCATAACGCCCCACGATGAGCTTGGATTGCCGGATCTCTCGAAGGCTGTGCGGGTCTTCTGGACGATCAGCGGCCACCACGGCGGCCACAGCCGCGCTGCGGCACAACTCCAGTTGGACACGCATCTCGGCGGCACGGTGTCGCAAAGCTTGGTTTTGGCCAATGACACGGCCGAACTGCTTGCGCAAGTTCAAATAGCTGATGGTCATGTCGTAGGCCGCTTCCATGGCGCCGAGCATGTCCACACACAAAGCCGCCATGCCTCGAAGCGACACTTGCAAGAGCGTCTCTTCCTGCCCAAGCGCGTCAGCCGGGTCTCCCAAAGCTAGCGCAGGCGTGGCATTGAAGGTCAATTCACTGGCCGCGGTGTCGTCCACCAATCGGAAATGGCGCGATGAAATGCTG
>RFSP01000395.1 GCA_009923895.1 Betaproteobacteria bacterium
GGTCGCGAACACGGGCGGCTTTTTCGAACTCCAGGTTGCGGGCGTGCTCCAGCATCTGCTTTTCCAAGGCCCGCAAGCGCTTGCTGAGGTCTTTTTCACTCAAGGCGGCGGCGTCTTCCAGGGCCGCCGAGGCTCGGTCAGCGGCAACGGCGTTGCGGTCGCTTCGGTCGGACACCACGCCGTCAATGAGCTCTTTGATTTGCTTGCTCACGCTGCGCGCCACGATGCCGTGTTCGGTGTTGAACGCCAACTGACGGATCCGGCGCCGCTCGGTTTCATCGATGGCCCGACGCATGGAGTCGGTCACCCGGTCGGCATACAAGATGGCTTTGCCGTGGACATTGCGCGCCGCCCGCCCGATGGTTTGAATCAGGCTTCGCTCGGCACGCAAGAACCCCTCTTTGTCGGCGTCAAGAATGGCCACCAGCGACACCTCGGGGATGTCCAAACCCTCGCGCAGCAGGTTGATCCCCACCAAGACATCAAAAGCCCCCAATCGCAAGTCGCGAATGATTTCGACCCGCTCCACGGTATCGACGTCGCTGTGCAGATACCGCACCTTGACGCCGTTTTCTGACAGGTACTCGGTCAATTGCTCGGCCATGCGTTTGGTCAGGGTGGTGATCAACACCCGCTCAGACACCTTGACGCGCTCGCGAATTTCCTGCAGCACGTCGTCGACCTGATGCACCGCCCCACGCACCTCCACCTCGGGATCCACCAGCCCCGTTGGACGAACCAATTGCTCCACCACTTGGCCGGTATGCCGGCTTTCGTAGTCGGCCGGCGTGGCGCTCACAAACACCGTTTGCCGGGCTTTGGACTCAAATTCTTCAAATTTCAATGGGCGGTTGTCCAGAGCGCTGGGCAGCCGAAAACCATATTCCACCAAGGTGGTCTTGCGCGCACGATCGCCATTGAACATGCCCCCCAGCTGGCCAATGAGCACGTGAGATTCGTCCAAAAACATCAATGCATCGCGGGGCAGGTAGTCCACCAGGGTGGGCGGAGGCTCGCCGGGCTGCGCCCCTGAGAGGTGTCGGGTGTAGTTCTCGATGCCTTTGCAGTGCCCCACCTCCTGCAACATCTCAAGATCAAAGCGGGTGCGCTGCTCCAGGCGCTGCGCCTCCACCAGCTTGC
>RFSP01000396.1 GCA_009923895.1 Betaproteobacteria bacterium
GACGCGTCGTGCGCCTGACGCAGGTGGCAGACCTGACTTCTGGCATGGGTGCCAACCAGATCAACCGCCGAGACCTCAACCGGGAGGTGGAAATCACCGCCAACAACATTGATCGCGCATTGGGAGAGGTGTCTGGCGATATCCGCAAAGTCTTGGAGGCCTCCCCCCTGCCCCCGGGCTACACGTATCGGTTTGGCGGTTCGACCAAGGACATGCAAGAAAGCTTTGCCTACGCCTTGCAGGCGCTGGCGTTGGCCATCGTGTTCATCTACATGATCTTGGCGTCGCAGTTCCGCAGTTACCTGCAGCCTGTGGCCTTGATGGCGTCCTTGCCATTGACCCTCATTGGGGTGGTGGGCGCCCTGATCGCCTTTAGAAGCACCTTGAACATGTTTTCCATCATCGGGGTGGTGATGCTCATGGGCCTGGTGACAAAGAACGCCATTTTGTTGGTGGACTTTGCCAATCGAGCGCGCGACCAAGGCATGGAGCGGTCGGCGGCGCTTTTGGAAGCCGCGCGGGTGCGCTTGCGTCCCATTTTGATGACCACCTTGGCCATGGTGTTTGGCATGGTGCCCCTGGCCTTTGCCTTGAGCGAGGGCAGCGAACAGCGCGCGCCCATGGGGCAGGCGGTGATTGGGGGCGTCATCACCTCCTCGGTGCTCACCTTGGTGGTGGTGCCGGTCATTTACGGTTATTTGGACGATTTGGGGGCCTGGGTGCGCAAGCGGCTGGGCTTGGGCGCGGCCGGGGATGCGTCAGGGCCCCGACAGTCCGATCATTAGAATTTGGGGGTCCGTTGAGGAGTTTGTCAGCATGAATCTTGAACTCGCCCGCTTCAACATGATCGAACAGCAAATCCGCCCGTGGGAGGTGCTGGACCCCGCCGTGATTTCGATTTTGGGCAGCATCCGCCGGGAAGATTTTGTACCGCCGGCCCACCGCGCTCTGGCCTTTGCCGACACCCAGGTGCCCCTTTTGCCTGGCGCGCCCAACGGTGCATGCATGCTCGAGCCCAAGATCGAGGCCAAACTGCTGCAAGAGTTGAAAGTGCAGCATCATGAGCGCGCCCTTGAAATCGGCGCAGGCTCGGGATTCATGGCCGCTTTGCTGGCTCGGCGCGCTGCCGAAGTGACCAC
>RFSP01000397.1 GCA_009923895.1 Betaproteobacteria bacterium
TACTTGTCGTGGCTCATCGCGATGGCGCGTTCCACTGCCGAAGCGGGGATGCCCTTGCCGCTCACGGTGAAGTGCATGTGGATCTTGGTGAACACCTTGGGGTCGGTGGCCGCGCGCTCGGCCTGCAACTTCACCTGACAGCCCGTCACCGCGTGACGCCCCCGCTTGAGGATCAGCACCACGTCGTAGGCCGTGCACCCGCCGGCACCGGCCAGCAAGGTCTCCATCGGGCGAGGGGCCAAATCGCGGCCGCCGCCTTCGGGCGCGCCGTCCATGTTCAGCAGGTGGCCGCTGCCGGTTTCTGCCACAAACCCCATGCCAGTGGAGGGGGCCCAATGAACGGTGCATTCCATGGTCGTTTTTGGTGCTTAAAAGGTCAACAAGAGATCGAATTTGCACCATTGTGCGGCAATCTCGCAGGCACTGAAATTGCATCCCAAAGTGCTAGACTCTTTCTCATCGTTGATTGAATCGTTTGTCTCCTCCACCTTCTCAAAGGGTGGATTGAGCCCGGATCCTTCCAGGTTCCGGGCTCTTTTTTTCGGGGACAATTTGGGTCTCATGTCCGCTTCGTCTTCTCAATCTCGCGCGGCAGCGCGGTACTTGCAAAAAATCCTCACCGCGCGGGTGTACGACGTGGCCGTGGAGTCGGCCCTGGAGCCCGCCAAGGTCTTGTCACGCCGTCTGGGCAACCATGTGCTGCTCAAACGTGAAGACACCCAAGCCGTCTTCAGCTTCAAGTTGCGGGGGGCTTTCAACAAGATGGCGCACCTTGGCCCTGAAGCGCTGTCGCGCGGGGTCATCTGTGCTTCCGCCGGCAACCACGCACAGGGTGTGGCGCTGGCGGCGCGCCGCATGGGCTGCAAAGCCACGGTGGTCATGCCCGAGACCACGCCACGCGTCAAGGTGGACGCGGTGCATGCCCTGGGCGGCGAGGTGGTGCTGCGCGGAGAAAGCTACTCCGACGCCTACCAACACGCCCTGTCGCTGCAAGAGGAAAAAGGCCTGACCTTTGTGCACCCCTTTGATGACCCCGACGTCATTGCGGGCCAAGGCACCATCGGCATGGAGATCTTGCGCCAGCACCAAGGCCCCATCGATGCCATCTTTGTGGCCATTGGGGGAGGGGGCTTGGTGTC
>RFSP01000398.1 GCA_009923895.1 Betaproteobacteria bacterium
TTGCGTGGGCGCATTGAGCTGGGCAGCGGCGCTTGGACGCTGGGCATGGGTGCTTACCGGCTCTTCATCATTGGGCTGTGCTTGGCGTTGACACTGGCCCTGCAGACGGTGCTCAACAAGTCGCGCTTCGGAGCGCGATTGCGTGCAGCCGTGGACGACCCCCGGGTGGCTTCGGGTTTGGGCATCCCCGTCAACCGGATATTTCTGCTGACCTTCGCCATGGGCTCGGGCTTGGCCGGTTTGGGGGGCGCGTTGGGGGTGGACATCTTGGGTCTGGACCCGAGCTTCCCGTTCAAGTTCATGGTGTACTTCCTCATCGTCTGCGCGGTGGGTGGAACGAGCTCCATCAGCGGGCCCTTGGTGGCTGCCATCGTGTTGGGCATTGCCGATGTATTTGGCAAGTACTACGTGCCCAAGCTGGGGGCCTTCATTGTTTATGTGCTGATGATTGCCATCCTCTTGTGGCGTCCGCAGGGGCTCTTTACGCGGGAGTCGGGTCGATGACCGCGGCGCAGACCTTGCGTGCGCCGGCCCGCTGGCGGGCGTGGGAGGTCTCGCTGTGGGTGGCCATTTGGGTGGCCCCGTTCGCGCTGCCGCAACACGCGGCATTGATCAACGAGATTGCCATCCTCGCGTTGTTTGCGGTGTCGCTGGATTTGGTGTTGGGCTATGCCGGCATCGTTTCTTTGGGGCATGCGGCTTACTTTGGCACGGGCGCTTATGCCGCGGCCCTGTTTGCCAAACACGTCATGCCCGACCCTTTGGTGGGTTTGGCCGTGGGCACGGCCTTGGCGGCCCTGCTGGGCGTGGTGACCAGCCCGATGATTGTGCGAGGCACCGACCTGACGCGGCTCATGGTGACGATGGGCGTGGCCTTGGTGCTGATGGAGCTGGCCAACAAGTTTGATCAAATCACCGGTGGCGCCGACGGCTTGCAGGGCGTCGTCATGGGCCCGCTGCTGGGCGCGTTTGAGTTTGATTTGACGGCGCGGACGGCGTCGTTTTACTCGCTGGCGGTGTTGTTTGTGGCCTTTGTGGTGCTGCGGCGCATCGTGCATTCGCCTTTTGGTATTTCGCTGCAAGCCTTGCGTGACAACCGTCTGCGTTTGTCGGCCTTGGGCCTG
>RFSP01000399.1 GCA_009923895.1 Betaproteobacteria bacterium
CAAACCACCCCAGTCACCGTGCGACGACCCAAGGGTACCCGTACCACCGTGCCCGCCTTCAGAGGACCGGGATTCACGTAGTCCAAGCAGCCCTGCAAGCCGGCGTGCTGCGGGGTGTCGACGGTGACCGCAATGCGCTCGCTCAGTGTCACGGTTGTTTCAGCTCAACTTGGCTGCATTAACTCGGTTGTAGTTCAAAAAAATCAGCCAAGTCCCTGATGCAGAAAGACTTTTCGGTTGTCCACGAAACTTGTGGATAACTTTGTGGGAAACCCATGAAAGCCCACGCGAATCTCTTGATCTGCCGTGGGCTTCTTGAGTTTGCTCAATTTTTAAGCACTCCCGTGAACCATGAAAAATCAACAACTTAGCCATCATTTGCGGGCTGACAGCCCGTTGACACGCCGGTGTGTGCCCACTTTCATATCGGTCCCCAAAATGGGGATAAGTCACGATGTTGAGCGCTCACTCACCGCCCAAAGCACGTGTTTACGGGGCTTGGCGCAGAGCGCGTGAGTGTGCATGCACCGCCTCAACCAGCGCTTGCACATGGTCCGGCGGCGTGAACTGGCTGATGCCGTGGCCCAAATTGAAAATATGCCCGTCCCAGCGGCCGTCGGCACGCTGCGGCCGACCAAAGCTGTCAAGGACTGCGCAGGCCTCGCGGGCCACGGCCTCGGGGGGTGCAAAGAGCACATTGGGATCCAAATTGCCCTGCAAAGCCACACGGTCACCCACCTGGGCACGGGCCCGGCCCAAATGGACGGTCCAGTCCAAGCCCACCACATCGGCGCCGCAGTGGGCGATTTCTTCCAACCACAGGCCACCGCCTTTGGTGAAAACGATGCAGGGAATGCGTTGACCGTCATGGGTGCGTTGGAGCGAGTCCACCACCTGCTGGGTGTAGCGCAAGCTGAACTCTTGAAAAGCGCCATCGGCCAGCACGCCGCCCCAGGAGTCGAACACCATGACGGCCTGCGCGCCAGCATCGATTTGGGCATTGAGATAGGCCGCCACCGCCTGGGCATTGATGTCCAGGATGCGGTGCATCAGGTCCGGTCGTCCGTAGAGCATGGACTTCACCAAACGGTAATCGTCCGACCCCGCACC
>RFSP01000400.1 GCA_009923895.1 Betaproteobacteria bacterium
TCACCGGTGAGCATGGATTCATCGACATGCGTGCGGCCTTCCAAAATGATGCCGTCAATGGGGATGCGCTCGCCAGGTCGCACCACCACTTCGTCTCCCACACGCACGCGGGACAGTGCCAACTCCAACTCCAGGCCTTCCCGGCGTACACGTGCGACTTCGGGACGCAGCGAGCGAAGCGCTTCCAGCGCCGTCAAAGTTTGCTGCTTGGCGCGGGCCTCCATCCACTTGCCAAACATCACCAAGGTGATCACCATGGCCGCGCTCTCAAAGTAAAGGTGGTGGGCGTGGCCGGCGGGTGTGCGCCACCACATCACCACGCTCAAGCCCCAGGCCGCGCTGGTGCCCAGGGCCACGAGCAAGTCCATATTGCCTTCGCCTGCCCGCAACGCGGCGGCGCCGGCCTTGTAAAACCGCCAGCCCAGCCAAAACTGCACCGGGGAGGCCAAGACACATTGAAACCAGGCCGGCCACATCCACTCCCAGCCGAAGGGGGCCGTGAGCATCGGCCACACCAAAGGGAAGGACAGCGCGGCTGCCAGGGCCACCTTCCAGCCGGGATCGGAGCGCTTGCGCGCAGCGGCAGGGGCTTCCGGCACGACCACGCTGGCTTCATAGCCGGCCTTGACCACGGCCGCCACCGCAGCAGCAGTCCAGGTCTCGAGGTCGGTGTCGGACCCCGCCACCGTGGCTTGTTGCGTGGCCAGGTTGACGCTGGCCTCTTGCACGCCCGCCACGCCTTTGAGGGCTCGCTCCACACGGCCCACGCAGGACGCGCAGGTCATGCCATCCACATTCAAGGTGACTTGTGTCATTGACACACTGTACGCCCAAAGGTTCACAATGGAACCTGATGTAAGACAAACCAAGGAGCTTTCCATGGCCATAGAACTCAAACTTCCGACCATGACTTGTGGACATTGCGTCAAAAGCGTGACCGCCACGGTGCAAAAGGTCGACCCTCAGGCCAAGTTGACCGTTGATCTGCCCAGCCACCAGGTGACCATCGAGTCCAGCAAACCCAAAGATGTCTTCACTCAGGCCCTGGCCATTGAAGGTTATGCAGCCGCTTGACGCGCAGGCTCGACGCCTGATACTGGCCGGCGCTTT
>RFSP01000005.1 GCA_009923895.1 Betaproteobacteria bacterium
TCGATCATGTGCCTGGCGCCGTGAATTGGCCCTCATTGAATGATGAGGAAAGGCATCGGGTGGGCACCGAATACAAGCAGGTGTCATCCTTTGAAGCCCGCAAACGAGGAGCGGCCTTGGTGGCCCGAAACATCGCGCGCCATCTGGAGCGTGAAATGCCGGGTTTGCCCAGAGAGTGGAAGCCTTTGGTGTATTGCTGGCGCGGCGGGCAGCGGTCTGGCGCACTGGCCTTGGTGTTGTCACAAATTGGCTTCGAAGTGCGGGTATTGCAAGGCGGCTACCGTGCATTTCGCCAGCACATCGTCTCGGTACTCGAGCAGGCGAGCGATGGCTTGCAGTTCCAGGTGCTGTGTGGCAAGACGGGCAGCGGAAAAAGCCGGCTGCTGCACACGCTTGAGCAAGCAGGGGCCCAGGTGCTGGACCTGGAAGGGCTGGCCTGCCACCGTGGGTCGGTCTTGGGCGCTCTGCCCTCGGTACCGCAGCCTTCGCAAAAGCGCTTTGAAACACTGCTGTGGCAAGCCTTGACGGCCCTGAAGCGCGACGAGCCGGTCTTTGTAGAAAGTGAGAGCCGCTTGGTGGGGCAACTGCGCTTGCCGCAGGCCTTGTTGGAGCACATTCGACGCAGCGCCTGCTGGCGCATCGACATGCCCACCGCCTCACGCGTGGCTTTGCTCAAAGAAGATTACGCGCATTTGTCATCGGACCCGGTGCGGCTGTGCGAGCGGCTCACCACACTGCGTGAATTGCGAGGTGCGGCGGTGGTGGAGCGCTGGTGTGAGCTGGCGCACTCGGGGCACATCGAGACCTTGGTGGAGCAGTTGCTAGAGCTGCACTACGACCCGATCTACATGCGGTCCATTTCCAAAAACTTTGCGGGCTATGACTCAGCACCTGCACTGACCCTGCGCTCGGGGCAGGCCCAAGACATGGCCGAGGCCGCTCGTCAGCTCCTGTCCTCGGTGGCGCTCAATCGGGCCGAATCCCTGCCCGCTTGACGATTTCTTTCCAGGTCTTTTGCTGCTGTGAAATAAAGGCGGCAAACTCTTCTGACGGCCCACCCCCACCCACCGCGCTGTCGCTGGCAAAGCGCTCGGTCACGGCATTGGAGCGCAAGGCTTTGAGCGACTCTTCTTGCAGCCGCTTGACAATCTCTTTGGGCGTGCCGGCGGGCACCAAGATGCCGTACCACTGAGAAGTCTCAAAGTCTTTGAACCCCATCTCGGCCACCGTGGGCACGTCGGGCAATTGACTCAGACGCTGGGCCGTGCCCACGGCGATGGCCCGCAATTTGCCGCTCTTGATGTGCGGCATCAAAGCGGGCAAGCCCGCCGATGAAGCCTGCGTGCGCCCCGCCAGCAAATCGGTCAATTGCGGTCCGGTGCCGCGATAGGGGATGTGGGTGATGAACATGCCTGTGACCAGCTTCAGGTACTCCATGGCCAGGTGTCCCGCACTGGCATTGCCGGCCGAGCCGTAGTTGAGCTGGCCAGGATGCTTCTTGACATAGGCCACGAATTCTTTGAAGTCGCGGGCTGGCACATCGGGGTGAATCACAAACAAATTGGGCACCTTGGCCAAGAGCGTCACCGGCAAGAAGTCTCGGTTCACATCAAACGGTTGATTGGGAAAGATGTAGGGGTTCACCGCCAATGAGCCCACGTGCCCGAGAATCAAGGTGTGGCCATCGGGTGCGGCTTTGGAAACCTCTTGCATGGCTGGAATCCCCGCGCCACCGCCTTTGTTGTCCACGTACACCGATTGCCCCAATTGCTTGGTGAGTTCTTGCGCCACCGTGCGGGCCACGATTTCGGAGGTGCCGCCGGGTGCAAAGGGCACGACGAAGCGAATGGATTGACGAGGCCAAGTCGCACCCGCAGGGGTATTGGCCGTGGCAAAGCCCGGCAACGACGAGCCCGCCGCGGTGGCACACCAGACCAGGGTCTGACGACGGTTCAGGTCCATGGGTGTCTCCTTCAATGGAATCAGAATTGATATCGGCGCAAACCACCATCCACGGGAATGACCGCGCCGGTGATGTAGCTGGCCAAGGGGCTGGACAAAAAGCACACCAAATTCGCCAAGTCCTCGGGCTCGCCATAGCGCCCCATGGGAATCTCATGCTCGCATTGCCACTGCCGGTATTCTGGCGTGTAGTTGCGAAAGATTTGCTCCGAATGGATACGCCCCGGGGGAATGCAATTGACGGTGATGCCATGGCGCCCCACCATGCGTGACAAGCCCTTGGCCCAACTGTGCATCCCGGCCTTGGCGCAAAAAGCGCCATTGATGTGCTCGGGCTCGCTCTTGCCCGTGATGTTGATGATGCGGCCCCATTGGCGCTCAATCATTTGATCGATGAGCGCGTCTCCCAACTGCCTGGGCCGATGAAAGTTCAAGGTGATGGCCTCTTGCCACTGAGCCTCGCTGACATGCAGGTCTTTGAAACTGCGCGAGCCTCCTGCGTTATTGACCAAGATGTCCACACCACCGAGTCCCTGGACCGCGGCCTGCGCGATGCACGCGGCGGCATCTTCGGCATACATGTCTTGCTGAATCAACACCGGCGAAGCGCCGCCCGCGGATTCGATGTCGCGAGCCACCTCTTGCAGCTTGTCCATGCGGCGTGCAGTGAGCGCCAGATGCACACCTTCGGCGGCCAAGGCCAAGGCGATGCCCCGACCGATGCCCACACTGGCGCCTGTGACGAGAGCACGCCGCCCTTGCAGTTTCAGATCCATGTTGAACCGTCTTGAAAGTTAGGGATGGGGTTTCAATGAAGCTCGGTAGGCCTCGATACGCTCCTTCAACCCAGGTAAGGAGGCCGACCGCACCAGGTGAGCCAGATCCGCATCCGCGTACGCCGCTGCATCAAAACGGGTGGCGGCACGCAGCCGCTGCGCCACGTCGCGCGACACGCGCAGCGCCGGCACTTGCTTTAAGGCATCTTCTTTTGATGATGTTTGCAGGTTTGCCAGGCCGTGTTGGTGCGCTTGGTCGGCTGAAAGCTCCCAGGCTTCGAGGAGGCATCTGCGGGCCACATCGTCGCCTACGCGCGCGGCCAACCGGCGGGTGCCCAGCGCAATACCAAAGTGAACGCCTGGAAACCGAAAGGTGGCGTCGACCACAGCCAGGCGAAGCTCGCAGGCGGCGAACACATCGGCACCCGCCCCCCAGGTGCGTCCATGGGCCACGGCCACGGTCCTGACCGGCGCATTCCAAATCAGATGGAGCAATCGTTCAATTTGAACCAAGCGCAGCAACAGGTCCCCGTCGCTCAAGGCGGCCAGATCACTCAAATCAAGTCCGGTGCAAAAGTGCGGGCCTTCCCCTGTGAGCACGACCGTGTCAACACGCGCATCGGCAAAGGCGGCCTCCAACTGCTCAGTCAACGCTTGGACAAGTTCAGGGCCCAGTGCATTGCCTCGTCTGGGGTGGTTGAGCGTCAACACCCTCAGGCCCTCTTGGGAGGCACACTTCAGCACGCAGGCCTCGGGACGTTGACCTCAGCAGCGCGATCCCACAGATTGGGAGTGATCGTGGAGGTATAGCCTGACACAAACTCCACCACCCGCCCTGATTCATCGACCTTGTGGCGCCTGACGCCTCCGATGTTGCCGCCGTAGACATGAATGCTCACCGACACCCCATCGCTCAGCGCGTTGGACACCCGGTGCCAGTCTCCCACGGTGGGAGAGACGATGTCGATGTCACCCTTTTGCAGCAGATGCTCACAGTGTCGATCGACGGGATGCCCTGCAGCACCCGCGCTGGACTCGCCAGACGTTTGCCAGTCGTATTCTTCGCAGCGTTCGGCACCGCGCAACACGCCCACCAATCCCCAGACGGTGTGGTCGTGCACGGGGGTGCAGTGTCCCGGCCCCCACACAAAGCTGACCACTGAGAATCGCTCCAGCGGGTCACAATGCAACAAATACTGCGCATAGGTGTCGGGCTTGGCACGGGAAAAGGCCTCGGGGAGCCAGCCGTCTTGGGCGATCAACTGCGACAACAGTCGCTTGCCCTCCTTCAACAACGTGGGCTCATGGGAGGTCTGCCCCACCCATCGCGTCATCTCCATGACGAAATGCCTCAAAGGAGCGATGGTGTCGCTGCTCATGGGATCAGAACTCCTCGGTATCGACCTCGACTTGAGAGGCCGGGTTGTATCTTGAACCGTGAACCGTCCCGGAATGTATCAAGGAAGCCGCTTCGCGCAAAAGCCCTTCAGACACCTGAACGTCGGCTGCAGCCATGTCTTCTTGCAAGTGCGCGATTTGGGTGGTTCCGGGCAAGGCGATGATGTGATCGCCCTGAGCCAACACCCAAGCCAAGGCCAGTTGGGCGGGGGTGCACTGGGCGCGTTGGGCCACATTGCGGTAGGCCGGCAAGAGCTGCAAGTTGGCGCTGTAATGCTCAGGGGTGAAGCGCGGCATGCCTCTGCGAATGTCCTTGGGCGTCAAAGCCCCCACGTCGGGCAATCCGTCGGCCAAAAAGGCCCGCCCCAAGGGACTGAAAGCCACAAATCCCACTCCCAGCTCTTGGCAGGCCTTGAGCACGGCAATTTCAGGATTGCGGGTCCACAGCGAATATTCCGACTGCACCGCCGCAATGGGGTGCACAGCGTGTGCACGCCGCAAGGTCGAGGCCGACACCTCGCTCAACCCGATCGAACGAATCTTGCCCGCAGCCACCAAGTCGGCCAATGCGCCCACACTGTCTTCAATGGGCACTGACTTGTCCCAGCGATGGAGGTAATACAGATCGATGCAGTCGGTCTGCAAACGGCGCAAGCTGTCCTCGCAATTGCGACGCAAGGTCTGCGGGCGGCCATCGATGACGCGCTTCATTCCATCAGGAAACTCCACGCCGGCCATGCCGCCCTTGCTGCACAGCACGATCTTGTTTCGGTGGGGTTTGAGCACACGCCCCACCAAAGTCTCATTGGCGCCAAAGCCGTACAAGGCCGCCGTGTCAATCAGCGTCACGCCCAAGTCCAAGGCCGTGAGCAACACCCGCTGACTTTGCTCTTCACTGGGAGGCTCACCGTAGGCATGGCTGAGGTTCATGCAGCCCAGACCGATGGCCGACACCTCAAACGGGCCCAAGCGTCGAGTTTTCATCGTCAGCCTGCCATCAGTTCTTGTTCCAGGTCGTGCAAGACCTGGTAGCAAGGCAACACTTGCGCCACCGAGGCATTGGGCTCACGCCCTTCTCGAATGGCGGAAAAGAACTCCCGGTCTTGCAGCTCGATACCGTTCATGGACACGGCCACCTGCGAGACGTCGATTTTTTCTTCTTTGCCATTGACCAAGTCGTCGTAGCGCGCAATATAGGTGCCGCTGTCACCGATGTAGCGAAAGAAGGTGCCCAAGGGACCGTCGTTGTTGAAACTCAATGACAAGGTGCAGATGGCGCCATTGGCGGCTTTGAGCTGAATGCTCATGTCCATGGCGATGCCCAAGGTGGGATGTATCGGCCCTTGAATGGCGTGCGCTTTGACCACGGGACTTTGTGCTTGGTACGCAAAGAGATCCACCGTGTGGGCGGCGTGGTGCCACAGCAAATGATCGGTCCAGCTGCGGGGCTGCCCCAAGGCGTTCATGTTGGTGCGACGGAAAAAGTAAGTCTGCACGTCCATCTGCTGAATGTGGAACTCGCCTTGGAGGATGCGCTGACGCACCCATTGGTGGCTGGGATTGAAGCGCCGGGTATGGCCGCACATGGCGACCTTGCCGGTTTGCTTTTGCAAAGCCACCACCTTCTGGCCGTCTTTGAGCACGTCGCACAGAGGGATTTCCACCTGCACATGTTTGCCTGCTTCCAAGCAGGCCAGCGTTTGTGACGCGTGCATTTGTGTGGGCGTGCACAAGATCACGGCATCGACTTCGGCAATGGCCAATGAATCTTCCAAGCGGGTGCTGACGTGAGGAATGCCGTATTTGTTGGCCACTTCTTGGGTCTTGGACTGCTCTCGGCTGATCAGCGAAATCACCTCCACGTCGGCAATGCGCTGAATGGCGTCGAGATGTTTGATGCCGAAGGCCCCTGCACCGGCCAAAGCCACTTTGATGGTCATGGTGTGTTCTCCAAAATGAGGTGCCCCACCGCCGTGTTGGACGCTGGCACATGATAAAAGCGATGGGCCACGCGGGGTGCGGGGCCCTGACCTGCCACATCGGCCATCGCCCCGCGGGCAATCAGCCACATCACCAATTCAATGCCTTCACTGCCCGCCTCGCGCACATAGTCGATGTGCGGCATTTGTGACAAGTCTTGAGGGTCGGCGATCAAACGGTCCAAGAAGGCGTTGTCCCAAGGGGCGTTGATCAAGCCCGCGCGCGCGCCTTGCAACTGGTGGCTCATGCCTCCCGTGCCCCAAATATGCACATGGAGGTCCTGATCAAAGGACTCCACGGCACGCCGAATGGCTTGCCCCAAGGCAAAACAACGCCGGCCCGAGGGCACCGGATACTGCACCACATTCACGGCAAAGGGAATGACGGGACAAGGCCAACGAAAGTTCTCTTTCGGGGGTTGGCCGCACATCAGACTCAAAGGCACGGTCAGGCCATGGTCCACGTCCATCTTGTTGACGATGGTGAGGTCAAAGTCTTCTTGAATGACGCTTTGGGCAATGTGAGACGCCAGCTCCGGGTGGCCGATCACGGTGGGCACGGGGCGCGGCCCCCAGCCCTCATCGGCAGGGGCGTAAGACGCCGCGGTGCCGATGGCAAAGGTGGGAATCATCTCCAGGCTGAAGGCCGTGGCGTGATCGTTGAACACCAAAAAGACGACGTCTGGCGTGTGGTTCTTCATCCAGGCGCGAGAGAACTCATAGCCTGAAAACACTTTTTGCCAATAAGGCTCCTGCGTCTTGCCGAGGTCCATGGCCGCGCCAATGGCAGGCACATGAGAGGTATAGACCGATGCCGTGATGCGTGCCATCTCAGGCTCCTCGAGTGGGGGTTGTTGCGGCGCGTGCGCCCGAGCCTTGCGGCTGGCGGTGGGCCTGCGCATCACCGTCTTCACCCACATAGCGGTTGCCCTCGGGGGAGCGTCCGCCGCTGATCATCATGTGGCGATACTCTTCTTCGGTCATGCCGGTCATGCTGCCTGCCATTTGCTGAAAGCTCAAGCCATCGGTGGCGCCAATCTTGGCCAGAAAATAGATGTTGCCCCCCAGGGCCATGCATCGGTTGAGATCTCGGGCCAGCACCGCGGCCTTTTGATCCTCGGTCATGGGCCATTCGTCCAAATAGGCACGCTCATTGGCTTTGAATCTGGCGCGGTTGTCGGCCTTCATGAGCGACATGCAAAATTGATTGAGGTGGTAGCCCTTGCGGGACTGCTCCGCATCAAAGATGATGGTGCCTGGAACGTCGGTGTAGGGTTTAGACAGGGCCATGGGGTTCCTCCGGCCAATAAAGTCGCATGGGATTGGTCACGAGCAGCTTGCGCTGCAATGGCGCGGTGGGCGCAATGTGCGGGATGAAGTCCACCAGCAATCCATCATCGGGCATGTGGTCCTTCAAATTGGGATGGGGCCAATCGGTGCCCCACAAGACACGGTCTTCAAATTCACTCACCACCTTGCGCGCAAAGGGCACCACGTCTTGGTAAGCCTGGCGTTGCCCATGGAGCGCTGGCGGACCCGACACGCTCAGACGCTCAGGACAACTGACCTTGCTCCATACATTGGGATGTTCGCGCATGAATCGTAAAAAGAGGCTGAACTCCGGCCCGTCCAAGGGCTTGCGCACATCGGGGCGTCCCATGTGATCCACCACCACCGTGGTGGGCAGCGCCGTGAAGAAATCCCACAGTTCAGGCAAATCTTGCGCCTCAAAGTAAATCACCACGTGCCAGCCCATCGAAGCCACCCGACCTGCGATTTCCATGAGCTCGTCTTTGGGGGTGAAATCCACCAGCCGCTTGACGAAATTGAATCGCACCCCACGCACGCCCGCTTGATGCAAGTCCGCCAGGGCTTCGTCGGTGACGCTGCGCCGCACGGTCGCCACACCCCGGGCTCGTCCACCCGAGGCACGGCACGCATCGACCAGCGCCCGGTTGTCAGCCCCGTGGCAGGTGGCTTGAACGATGACGTTGCGCGAGAAACCCAGATGGTCTCGCAGAGCAAACAGCTGTGCCTTGGACGCATCGCAGGGCGTGTATTTGCGCTCCGGGGCAAATGGAAATTCATGCCCGGGGCCAAACACATGGCAATGCGCGTCCACGCTGCCGGGCGGCACTTGAAACGTGGGTGTGCTGGGTCCGGCGTACCAATCCAACCAACCCGGTGTCTTTTGAAATTCCATCTCTGCGATCCTCAATGTCGGCTCAATGCAGGCTCCGTGACTGTTCTGGCCGTTCAAGCCTCTTTGTCTTTTTGGGTGTGACCCTGCACATGGGCCAACAGACGGTCGGCCTCGACGCGCCAGTTGGCGCTGCGGGCAAAGTCGGGGTGTCCTCTTTGCCCCAGCACGCCACGATCGGCCAAGTCAGCCACCCAGGCCTGTCGCTGGGCTGTGCCCGAAGCCGACCACACCGGCAGGCCGGCCTCTTCCACCGTGCGTGCAGACTCGAACATCTCTTCGCTGCGACGGCGGCCGTGTTCAATCACCCGCTGAAAGAAATAGGCGCCTTGCCTTTCCCAATCGATGCCTGGAAAAGTCTCTTGCAGCGAAGCGATCACCGCATCTTCCACCCCGTAGGCGCGCGCCGCCGTGAAGCTTTCAATGACCATGGCTTCGAGTCCTTTGATCATGACGCTGCGACACATCTTGGTGGCCGAGGCCACCCCCAGCTTCTCGCTGGCCACCCGGGCTGAAAACCCCAGGCCGGTCAACACCGGCGCCAACGACGACGCTTCAGGCCCCCCCAGCAACAAAGGCACTTTGATGCGATAGGGAGGCACGGAAGTCATCACCGCGCCCTCCACATAGCGAGCGCCCACGGCATCCACGACACTGGCGCATTGAATTTTGGTGCCGGGCGATGCGCTGTTGAAATCCAGATAGAAAGTCCCGGGCCGCAAGGCGGGCGCAGCCGCTTGCGCGACCGCCAAGGTTTGACTTGCCGTGACGGCCGAGATCACCAAATCGGCGGCCTCGACTGCCAGGCCATGCGAGTCAGCCAAATCCACGCCATGGCGTGCGGCATGGGCCCGCAACTCTTCCCCAGCCGAGGTCGACAACTTCAGGTCATGAGCCATGACCGCCTGGCCCGACGCCCGCAGGTCCTCGGCCAGGATGCGGCCCACTTCTCCGTAGCCCAAAAGCGCAATCATGCAAAGCCCCGTCGTCAATCGATGTATCGCAGACCGGCCTTTTCCAGCGTGGGCCGCATGTTGTACAGGTCCAGGCCCAAGATACCGGACGCGAGCTTTTCACGCTTGCTGCCCTCGTTGGCCTCTCGGGCAGCCGCTGCCGCCGCCGCTTGCGGCGCCATGTCCCGAGGAACCACCACCACACCGTCATCGTCAGCGACCACCACATCTCCCGGGTGAACTTGAGCGCCAGCACAAATCACGGGAATGTTGACCGACCCCAAAGTGGCCTTGACGGTGCCCTTGGCACTGATGGCCTTGCTCCACACCGGAAAGCCCATCTCCGTGAGATCGCGCACATCCCTCACACCTGCATCAATGATCAGGCCCAATGCGCCACGCGACCGGAACGAGGTGGCCAACAAGTCCCCAAAAAATCCGTCAGTGCAATCGGCTGACAAAGCGGCCACCACCACATCGCCCGGCTGAATCTGCTCACCCACCACGTGCATCATCCAGTTGTCGCCGGGGTGCAAAAGCACCGTCACAGCGGTGCCGGCGATTCGTGCGCCCGGGTAAATGGGGCGCATATAAGGCTTCATGAGCCCCACACGCCCCATGGCTTCATGCACGGTGGACACACCCGATTGGCCCAACTGCTTGACGGCCGCGGCGTCGGCTCTTTGAACGTGGCGTTTGACCACTCCGAGTTCGTACATGGTTGTTCCTCTTTGTTCAGACGGTTTTCAAATCACGCCCCAGCTGCCGGGCGTGACAAAAGTGCGCAGGTTCTCAGTGCCCTTTGGCCTTCAGGGCTGCGTCGAGCCGTGGGTAGACCCGGCGGGCGTTGCCCTCGTAGATTTGCTGCTTCTGGGCGGGTGAGAGTTGCGTGGAGGCCTCGATATAGCGCTTGGTGTCATCAAAATGGTGCCCGGTCTGTGGGTCAATGCCGCGCACCGCGCCGATCATCTCACTGGCAAACAACACGTTGTTCACAGGAATGACCTTGGTGAGCAAATCAATCCCGGGCTGGTGGTACACGCAGGTGTCGAAGAAGATGTTGTTCAACAGATGGTCTTCAAGCAAGGGCTTTTTGAGCTCTTGCGCCAAGCCGCGGTAGCGCCCCCAATGGTAAGGAGCCGCCCCTCCGCCGTGCGGGATCACAAACTTCAGGTCCGGAAAATCTTTAAAGAGATCGCCGGTCAAACACTGCATGAAAGCCGTGGTGTCGGCATTGATGTAATGCGCTCCTGTGGTGTGAAAGCAGGCGTTGCAGCTGGTGCTCACGTGGACCATGGCGGGGATGCCGTACTCCACCATCTTTTCGTAAATGGGGTACCAATGCCGGTCGGTCAAGGGCGGTGAGGTCCAATGGCCGCCCGAGGGATCGGGGTTGAGGTTGATGCCCACAAAACCGTATTCCTTGACGCACTTCTCCAGTTCAGGAATGCAGGTTTTGGGGTCGACCCCCGGACTCTGCGGCAGCATGGCCGCACCAATGAAATGGTTGGGAAAGAGTTGTGAGACGCGGAAGCACAGCTCGTTGCAAATGGCCGCCCACGTGCTGGAGACCTCAAAGTCGCCAATGTGGTGGGCCATGAAACTGGCACGGGGGCTGAAAATCGTGAGGTCGCTGCCGCGCTCTCGCATGAACTTGAGCTGATTCGTCTCGATGGACTCTCGCAACTCATCGTCACTGATCTTCAAATCGCTCACCTTGGGCTTGACCGATGGGTCTTTGATGCCTGCGATTTGTTGATTGCGCCAAGTCTCCAATGCCTTGGGCGCCGTGGTGTAGTGGCCGTGGCAGTCAATGATCATGGGATCGCTCTCCAGAAAAATCAAATCAAACGGGGGACATGCCGTGGCGCCGGATAGCGGCGGCCGAATCGGGGGTTCGTAAAAAGTCCAACCACTGCGCAATGGCCGGGTCATGGGCTTGTGCGCAGGCCTGCGCTGCCGCCGCGCCTCGACCGGCACAAAAAGTGGTGACAAATTGAATGTCGCTGGGCAACTCTCCCACCACCTCAATGCCACTCAAGGGCAACAATTCACTGAGTTGCTGGAAGCCCAATGCCACCTCCCCTTGGGCCACCAAACGGCCCACCGGCACGCCGGGAGGCGCTTGCACCATGCGGCTGCGCACCTGGTCGGCAATGCCCCAGCGCTCAAACAACGCCGTCAGATAGGTGCCGCTCGGTCCCGTGGAGTAGCTCAGGCTGGGTGCCGCCAACACGGCCTCGCGCACGGCCTGGCCGTGGCTGATATCGGGGTGAGGCGCGCCGGCGCGCACAGCCACCGCCACGGTCGAGCGGATCAGGTCCTCCCGATGGCCCACCAAGTGCCCCTCGGCCAGCAAGCGGTCGATGGCATCGCTGGCCAAGAACACCAGGTCAAAGGCCTCGCCCGATCGCACCCGTTTGGCCGCGTCAACGCCGCCCACCGACTCGATGTCCACAACGATGCCAGAACGCTGCAAAAAGGCCTGGGCCAGCTCGGCCAGCACCCCTTTGGTGGCCATGGAAGAGATGAGGGTGATGCGCAAGGTCATCTGCGCATTGTCGCGCGTCCTGCTCACCCGGTGAAGATCAACGCAAGCCCGTTCGGACCTAGCTGTTATGCCGATTTGGCATAGGTCCGTCGGCCTGCCGAAAATGATCGCGAATCCACCGCACCACGTGTTTGTGCAGGGGCGTGGCCCGTTTGGCGGCTGAGGTGGCGATGCACAAAGAGTGAAGCAAGGGGGGCACGCCCAACGGTCGGGCCGTGAGCTTGAATGCGCCTTTGCCGTGGGTCAGGTCAGCGTCTGCGTCCACCGTGGCCAAGGCCTCTTGTCCGAGCACGGCAAATCCGTGCCCGCCCCGCACCAAAGCCAATATGGCTGGCACGCTCGAAACCTCCCAAGACACCTGCAACTTCAAGCCCTCGAGCGCAGCGCGCGCCTCGAGCAGGCGCCGGATGGCATGGGATCGCTCCGGGATGACCAGGGGAAAGTTGGGCAACTCCTGCAACGGGATCGCGCCACGGGCGCGCCCGTGTGGGCCCACCACCAACAGGGGCTCGTCTCTGAGAGGCTCGGTGTCCAGCGCCGCCTGGGGTTCGGGGTTGTGCACCAAACCCACGTCGACACGGCCGGTGGCAATCCATTCAGCAATGTGCGCCGACAGCCCCTCCACCAACACCAACCGGGCCCGGGGCAACTCCCGCTCAAACATCTCCACCAGGGGCACCGCCAACTGACGCCCCAAGGAAGGCGGGATGCCCACCACCAGCCGCCCTGAAGGCTCGTCGTGACTGGCACGAACAGCCTCTCGGGCGCGGGCCACCATCTCCAAAATGCCCAAGCCATGCTCGTACAGGCGCTGGCCGGCTTCGGTGAGCACCACCCCTCGCCCCGTTCGATGCAACAAGGTGGACCGCAACTCGGTTTCCAAAGCGCGCACCTGTCGACTCAACGCAGGCTGGGCTGTCTTGAGGACCAAGGCGGCCTGGCTGAACGACCCGAGCTCGGCCACACGCACAAAGGTTTCCAACTGCACCAGATTCATGCCCGGAATTGTCCCCGATCCCTGCGCTTGCGGCGAAGGTCGATAGACTTGCACCCATGGCCTCTTCGCAAGCTTCATCCGACGCGTCTGCGTCTCCCCCTCTTCCCGACGTCAGGCCGCGTGCGGCCAGCCCCCGTTCTCTGTCGGGCCTGGTGCCCTTTTTGAAGCCCTATCGCGGCCGCATCGCTTTGGCATTGCTGTTTTTGCTGCTGGCCGCCGCCAGCACTTTGGTGTTGCCGGTGGCGCTCAAGACCCTCATCGACCGGGGCTTGGTGTCGGCCGATCCTGGAGATCGGGTGATGGCCCTGCGAGAGCACTTTGCGGCGCTCTTTGGCGTGGGGGCGGCATTGGGGTTCTTTTCGGCTGCGCGTTTTTACATGGTCACTTGGCTGGGCGAGCGCATCACCGCAGACCTGAGAACTGCGGTGTACAGCCACGTGGTCACCCAGAGTCCTGAATTTTTCGAGACCACCAAAACGGGTGAAGTGCTCAGCCGACTGACCACCGACACCACGTTGGTCCAAACCGTGGTGGGCTCGTCATTGAGCATGGGGTTGCGCAATTCGGTCATGGGCTTGGGCGCCCTGGGCATGCTCATCGTCACCAACCCCAAGATCATGGCGCAGGTGCTGCTGATTCTCTTGGTGGTGGTTGTGCCCAGCCTTTACTTTGGACGTCGGGTGCGCAAACTCAGTCGCGCCAGTCAAGACCGTGTGGCCGACTCCAGCGCCATTGCCAGCGAAGTGCTCAATGCCATTCCTGTGGTGCAAAGCTATGTGCAGGAGCGTCGGGAATCCGATCGATTTGCCGCAGCAACGCAAACCGCCTTTGACACCGCCAGAAAGCGCACACGCATTCGCTCTTTGTTGGTGGCCTTCATCATCACGGCCACCTTCGGCACTTTGCTGTGGGGCGTCTATCAGGGCACCCAAGCGGTGCTCAGTGGCACCATCACCGCAGGCCACCTGGGGCAGACGGTGGTCTATGTCATCTTGCTGGTCAGTTCGGTGGCCGTGCTCAGCGAGGTCTACGGAGACCTCCTGCGTGCCGCTGGGGCCACGGAGCGCTTGATGGAATTGCTCGCCGCCCGTTCTCCGGTGGCAGAACCGTCGCATCCCCAGCCTTTGCCAAAAGCCGATCGAGGTTCGGCCGTGCAGTTTGAGGCCGTGACATTTTCTTACCCCTCTCGGCCGGCCACGGCGGCACTCAAGGACTTCACGCTGGACATCCGTGCAGGAGAGACCGTGGCCCTGGTGGGGCCCAGCGGTGCAGGCAAAAGCACCGTGTTTCAGCTCCTGCTGCGCTTTTATGACGCGCAGCAAGGCACGATCCGCGTGGACGGCGTCCCGGTGGACCAGGTGAGCCTGGCTGACTTGCGGCATCGCGTGGGCATCGTCCCACAGGACAGCACCGTGTTTTCCACCTCGGCGCTCGAAAACATCCGCTACGGACGGCCGCAAGCGAGCGACCAAGAGGTCATGGCCGCGGCGCGGGCGGCCTTTGCCCACGACTTCATCATGGCGCTGCCGCAGGGCTATGACACCTATTTGGGAGAGCGTGGCGTGCGGTTATCAGGCGGGCAGCGACAGCGCATCAGCATTGCGCGCGCCATGCTAAAAAACCCCCCGCTGCTGCTATTGGACGAAGCCACGAGTGCCCTGGACGCCGAAAGCGAACGGGTGGTGCAAGCGGCCTTGGAAGCGGCCATGGCCGACCGAACCACCTTGGTCATTGCCCACCGCTTGGCCACCGTGCTCAAAGCCGACCGGATTGTGGTGCTCGACGGCGGACGCATGGTGGACGTGGGCACCCACGCCCAACTGGTGGCCCGAGGCGGTTTGTATGCCAAGTTGGCCAGCATGCAATTTGCCCCCGAGGCGTCTTGAGACACACCCAACCGCCCTCATAATCGCCCCCCATGACGCGCCCCATCCGCTCCCAATACGAAGACTTCATGCGCCACGTGTGGACCCACGGGGTGCAAAAGACCGATCGCACGGGCACTGGCACCCGCAGCGTGTTCGGACATCAGATGCGTTTTGACTTGAGCGAGGGTTTCCCGCTGGTCACCACCAAGAAGGTGCACCTCAAAAGCATCATCCTGGAGCTGTTGTGGTTTTTGCGAGGTGACGGCAATGCCCGGTGGCTGCAGGAACGCGGCGTGACCATTTGGGACGAGTGGGCCCGAGCGGATGGCGATTTGGGCCCGGTGTACGGCGTGCAGTGGCGCTCATGGCCCACACCTGATGGCGGCCATGTGGATCAAATCGCGGAGGTGGTCAAACAACTCAAGACCCAACCCGACTCGCGTCGCATCATTGTCAGCGCCTGGAACGTGGCCGATCTTCCCAAGATGGCGCTCATGCCTTGCCACGCGTTCTTCCAGTTTTACGTGGCACCGGCGCAAGGGGGCGCCTCTCGCGGTAAATTGAGCTGCCAGCTCTACCAGCGCAGTGCCGACATCTTTTTGGGCGTGCCTTTCAACATTGCGAGCTATGCCCTGTTGACGCACATGTTGGCCCAGCAGTGTGACCTGGACGTGGGCGACTTCATCTGGACGGGGGGCGATTGCCACATTTACGACAATCACCAAGAACAGGTCCAAACGCAATTGTCCCGTGCCCCCTTGCCCTACCCACAGTTGCACATCAAGCGATGCCCAGACTCCATCTTTGACTATGCGTACGAAGATTTTGAGGTCATCGACTATCAACACCACCCCGCCATCAAGGCGCCTGTCGCTGTATGACCCGTCCTGTCATTGCCCTCATTGCCGCAGTCTCTCGCAACCAGGTCATTGGTCACGACAATGCCTTGCTGTGGAACATCCCTGAGGACATGCAATTTTTCCGGCGCACCACCTCGGGCTGTCCGGTGATCATGGGCCGCAAGACATGGGAGTCACTGCCTGCGCGCTTTCGCCCGCTTCCGGGTCGACGCAATGTGGTCATCAGTCGACAGCCGGGCTTTGAAGCACCCGGGGCTGACGTGGCCCATTCGATGTCCGAGGCCCTGGGCTTGGTCCAAGACACGGCCAAGGTGTTTGTCATTGGAGGCGCGCAGATTTACGAGGCGGCGATGAGCGAGGCTGACGAGCTCCTGCTCACCGAGGTCGACCGGGACTACCCAGGCGACACGGCGTTTCCGGCGTGGGACCGCCAACTGTTTGAAGAAGTTCAGCGGCAAACGGTGCGTGCCGCTGCCCCCAACGATTTCGATATTTCGTTTGTGACTTACCGCCGGCGGCATTGAGTCCATCGAATCCACCCCCATCGACTTTTAGCAGGAGAGTACCCATGTCAGGAGGCGGTTTTCACGTTCACGGCCCTCACGACCATGAGATCGAGCACGCAGCCGAGCACGGTGGCAAGGACGGTTTTGCGGGCACCATCGCTCTGGCCACGGCCATCATTGCCACCATCGGTGCCTTGTTTGCGTATGAGGCCGGACACACACAGGCCCAGGCAGGCCTGTACAAAAACAACGCGGCCATCAAAAAGACCGAAGCGTCCAATCAGTGGAACTATTACCAAGCCAAGAGCAGCAAGCAGAACATGGCCGAGCTGGCCTTGGCCGTGGTGCCCGAGAACAAGAAGGACGCCTACACCCAAGAGATCGATCGCTACAAAAAAGAAAAATCAGACATCAAAGCCGTTGCCGAGAAGTTTGAGGCTGAATCCAAAAACTGGGATGAACAGTCTGACAAGATGATGCATCAACACCATCGGTGGGCTCAAGCCACCACCGCGCTCCAAATTGCCATTGCTTTGGCGGCCATTGCCCTGCTCACCCGCCGTCGGTGGTTGGAGTACGGCATGTTTGGGGTCGCGGCTCTGGGAGTCGTGTTGGGGGTGCTGGCGTTCATGCACATATGACGCAGCAAATCGCCACCTGGAATGTCAATTCGCTGAGCGTGCGGCTGCCGCAGCTGCTGGCGTGGCTCGTCGAGCATCCGGTGGATGTGATCGTCTTGCAAGAGACCAAGCTCACCGACGACAAATTCCCTCACGCGGAGTTGCAAGCCGCCGGCTATCACGCGCAGTGGTTCGGCCAGCGCACCTACAACGGCGTGGCCCTGCTGAGCCGCCAAAGCGCCACGGACGTGGTGCGCAACATCCCGGGCTTTGCCGACGAGCAAGCCCGGGTCATTGCAGCCACCGTCGATGGAGTTCGAGTCATTGGCGCTTATTTCCCCAATGGGCAAGCCCCAGACAGCGACAAGTTTGGCTACAAAATGCGGTGGCTGGAGGCCCTGCGCACCTGGGTGGGCCAGGAACTGGTGCAACATCGCCATCTGGTACTGCTGGGCGACTTCAATATCGCCCCAGAAGACCGAGACGTCTATGACCCGGTGGCCTGGGCGGGTCAAATCCATTGCACTCCTCAAGAGCGGGCCCATTTTCAGGACCTTCTGGCCCTGGGCCTGGTGGATGCGTTCCGGCTGTTTGATCAAGCCCCCAAGTCATGGTCCTGGTGGGACTATCGCAATTTGGCTTTCCGAAAGAACCAGGGTTTGCGCATCGATCACATCTTGGTCAGTGAGGCCCTTCGGGCCCGTGTGAGCGCGTGCAACATCGACAAAGCCCCCCGCAAGAACGAACGGCCTAGCGACCACGCCCCGGTGGTGCTCACGCTGCAGTGAGGCCGCTCAGTCGTCGAGCTTGAGCTCTTGGATTTTGCGCGTGATGGTGTTGCGGCCGATGCCCAGCCGTTGCGCCGCTTCAATGCGTCGGCCGCGGGTCACGGACAAAGCCGTCGAGATGAGACGCCGCTCAAATTCTTGAGACAAGATGTCCCACACCTGAGGGTCCCCTGCCTCCAAGAGGCCTCGCGCTTCGCGCTCCAAATCGGTCAACCAAGAGTGGCCCACCATTTGTCCCGGCAACGGCGCGGCCCCGCCGCTCACATGCATGCCAAGCGTCGTCGCGGAACCAGAAGACGCACCATCCCCGTCGCTCAACGACTCTGAAACACCCGCTTCTCCCGCGGCCAAGGCCAGACCCGAGGCGGGGCTTGTGGAGGTGGGCGCATGAGCCGCTGAGGCCCCCAATTCGGGAGGCAAGTCTTTGGACTCGATGACTTGGGCCGGCGCCATCACGGTCAACCAGTGGCAGATGTTTTCCAACTGCCTCACATTGCCAGGGAAGTCGAAACTCAGCAGCGAAGACAAGGCCGCATCGGTGATGCGCTTGGACTCCACTCCCAAATCCTTGGCCGCCTTGGACAAGAAGTACCGGGTCAGTTGCGGAATGTCTTCGCGGCGCTCGCGAAGCGCAGGCAAGCGCAGGCGAATGACATTCAGGCGGTGAAAGAGGTCTTCGCGAAACACCCCTTGTCGAACCCGCTCTTCCAAGTTCTGGTGCGTGGCTGCAATGACACGCACCTGAGTGCGCAAAGCCTGGTGCCCCCCCACACGGTAGAACTGTCCGTCTGACAACACACGCAACAGCCGCGTTTGCAGATCAAAGGGCATGTCACCGATTTCATCAAGGAACAGGGTGCCGCCATCCGCTTGCTCGAAACGACCGCGACGCATGGTCTGCGCGCCCGTGAAAGCACCCCGCTCATGACCGAACAACTCCGACTCCAGCAGGTCTTTGGGGATGGCCGCGGTGTTGATGGCCACGAAAGGTCCTTTGGAGCCCAGGTCCCCGCGCGGGCTGTGTCGATGCAGCGCCCTGGCCACCAACTCTTTGCCCGTGCCACTCTCGCCCGTGATGAGCACGGTGACGTTGCTTTGAGACAAGCGGCCAATGGCGCGAAAAACGTCTTGCATGGCCGGCGCCTGGCCGAGCATGTCGGGCAAATCGGCGGGTGAGGCCTCGTTCACCGACTCACGTTCTGCCTCCTCCACCGCTCGGCGGATCAGCTCGACGGCCTTGGGCAAATCGAAGGGCTTGGGCAGGTATTCAAAAGCGCCCCCCTGAAAAGCCTGCACCGCGCTGTCCAGGTCAGAAAACGCCGTCATGACGATCACCGGCAGGCCGGGATGTTGCGCTTTGACTTGGGTCAGCAGATCAATACCGCTTCCGCCTGGCATGCGAATGTCACTGACCAACACCTGAGGGACCTCAAGCTCAAGAGCCGCCAGCACGTCTTTGGGATTGGAAAACGAGCGCACCGGCAGTTGCTCTCGAGCCAGGGCACGCTCCAAGACGAAGCGGATCGATTGGTCGTCGTCCACGATCCAGATGGGTTTCATGCGGTGGGTCTTTACGGCAAGGGAATGACGATTTTGAACAAAGTACAACCTGGGACACTGTCGCAGCTGATCGTGCCCTGGTGTTGCTGCACGAAGGTCTGCGCCAAGGTCAGCCCAAGGCCCGTGCCGCCGTCTCGTCCAGACACCAAGGGCTGGAAGATGCGGTCACGAATGCTCTCAGGCACACCCGGTCCGTTGTCTTGGATATGCAATTCCAATGCCAAGCGATAGCGCTGGCGTCCCACAGTGACTTGCCGCACCACGCGCGTACGCAACACGACTTTGGCATCCCCCTGCGCAATGCGCTCGGCCAGAGCCTGCGTGGCGTTGTGCACGATGTTGAGGACCGCTTGGATCAACTGCTCCCGGTCGCCGCGAAACTCCGGAATGGACGCGTCATAGTCTCGCTCCACTTCCAGCCCGCGCGGGAACTCCGCTTGCACCAGCGCTCTCACCCGCTCGCAGACCTCGTGGATGTTGACGTCGCTCACCACGGGCGGACGGCGGTGCGGCGCCAAGAGCCGATCCACCAGGGCCTGCAACCGGTCGGCTTCGCCGATGATCACCTGGGTGTACTCCAGCAACTCTGGCGCGACAATGTCCATGGCCAGCAACTGAGCCGCACCGCGGATGCCTCCCAAGGGATTTTTGATTTCATGGGCCAGATTGCGCATGAGCTCTTTGTTGGCTTGTGCCTGACCCAGGGCTCTCTCCTCACGGTCTAGGCGGATCTGCTGACGGATCTCGATCATCTCCACAATGACCCGGTCGCTGCGGTCCGACTGGTTCACGATCACGTGCACGGGCAAGGGCTCGGTTTTTGCCAAAGCCATGAGCTTTAAGTGGGCGTCAAATCGACCGGTGGCCACTTCATTGGCAGACACGGCCCGCAAGGTCTCACGCAGAGGCTTGGGATCGGTCAACCAGTCGAGCAAATTGCCCCGCTGCAACGAGCGCCTGGACAAACCCATGGTGCCCTCAAAACTCGTGTTCACACTCAGGCACTGGCCATCGGGCCGCACGATGGCCACCATGGTGGCCAAGAGATCCAACTCGGGATATGTCAACGCAGTCTCGGGCGTATTCATCGGGGTGTGCGCAAAGATATTTCACGCTTCAAAGCGGCTATGTCCGCTTCTTTGCGAAGAATGGCAGAACGCATTGACTCCACGCGTTCTTGATACTTGGCAGCGTTCTTCTCATCAGAACGGCGCTCGGGCTGGCCTTGTTGAAAGTCTTGCTTCAAAGCCGCCAGCCGCCCTTCCTCTCGCGCAAGTTCGGCTTGCAGGATGTGGCGGGCCTGGGCCTCTCGTTGTGCTTGCTGCGCGGCATCCACACCCGAGAGGGCGCTGCGTTGCGGGGCCGCTGAAGCCGCGGGCGTGGGCGCGCTGTTGCGCGCCGCAGAGCGAGCTGGGGCTGCTCCCGCGTTGAGCGGCGCACCTTCGATGGATCGACATTGTTGGGCACGGGCTTGATCGGGAGTGAGCG
>RFSP01000041.1 GCA_009923895.1 Betaproteobacteria bacterium
GCCATTCATCATCGGAGTCGATGAAGGCCAACCAATCACCCCGGGCCATGGAAATGCCACGATTGCGAGCACAAGACACCCCCGCGTTGGGTTGCGTCACCCATTTCAAAGCGTCTCCATAGCGTTTGAGGACTTCAGGGGTGTCATCTGAGGAGCCGTCATCGACGACGATCAGCTCAAAGTCTTGAAAGCGCTGGTGGAGCACGCTGTCGATGGCGTGGGGCAGCCAAGCGGCCCGGTTGAAAGTGGGCAAAACGACAGAAACCTGGGTCACGGTGCGTCCCACTTCAAATTGGTCCGTTGTCCCCAGCGGCGGTATTCCTCGTAGGCGCCCACAGGCGGCTTGGCCTTTTGGCCTCTCCAACGCGCGAGCAGCCCGGTGGGCCCGGGGCGATTCGCGCGCTTGGAACTTTGCAGCCAGAGCCCCGCGCGCAAGACCCATGCCGCCCAGCGCCGGGGCAATACAGGCACCAGCCCATGGCGCCACACCCAAAGCACCCGTGGTGACAGGCCCCCGTCCACCTTCTCTTGAGCCCGCGGGCGACACACAGCTTGCAAGGCTGGCCACGCAGGCAGTTTGCAGGGCGACTGCAAGGCCCACAGCAGGCTGTGCTCCAGCGCACTTGAGGCCGGTGAGGCCCAGGGCTTTTTGCATTGTTCCCAGTAAGACACCATGGATGCAGGCACAGGTTGTGCAAGGAAGCCCTGGCGCACGCGGTGTGCGGTGGGCAGCGCGTGCAAGGCGTTTTGCAAATGGTCTCGCCAGCCCTGTCCGGTGTGGTGCTGCAGGACGCTGGGGGTCAGGGCAGCAGCTCGGGCCTGCCGTACGCTTGGGCTTTTCAGCAGTTGCATGCAGGTGGTTTCATAGTCGGTCCAAGTGGCGTCACGCAAGATTCGGCCATCCAGCGCGATGCCATCGGTGGCATAGGGCGGCGGACACATCTGGGGAGGCAGCAGCACCGGCAATCCCGCCGCGCAGGCTTCAAGCAAGGCCGTGGTGGTGCCAAACGGAAAGCCTTCCACATACACATCACTGGCCGCATGGAGCTGGCGCAAGGCCGATTGAGGCAAGGTCCCCAGAGCGCGCATGCGGCCCCCCGTGGCTTGCTCGGCCTGTTTCCAACGGCCATCTGCTTCAAAGCCCACGGCCAACAAAACGGCTTGCGGCACTTTTTGCAGCAAGCGCTCAAATGTGGCCACAAAGTCTGTGTGATGGTTTTGTGGCACAGGAACGTACTTAAACGCCGAACCCACGGTCAGAAGCACCACTTGGTCTTGTTTCAACCCCCAGCCGGCACGGGCGCGTTGTCGAGTCATCGCGCGAGACCTTTGGGTGGTGATCTTTTGAAACGTCTCGTCCAAGGGGATGGGCACACAGGCTTGATGGGCCGTGCCCCGATGGTCTCGTGTCCATGTGGACTCCAGCGCAGACCCTCTGCAGTTGAGGATGAGGTCCGAGGTGGACACCCCCACCCAAAATGAGTGTGCGGTGTGGTTCACCAACAGCACGGGAGGCCCGCCGCTTTGGCCAAATGCCACGCCGCAAATGACGTCAGCGGGATCGACGTGCAACACCACGTGTTGAGCCCGCTGACAGGCCAATTGATGCAGCCAGCGTGCCCTTTCCACTGGCCCTGAGTCGGGAGGGGCGCAGTGCACTTGACCCTTGCGAGACGCCACCACCCGCGCCAATTCACGTGGCACGCCCAACGTCGCGTCGAGCAGCGCGACTTCATGCGTCGCATGGGTGGTGTCCAACTCCATCCACCGTGTTGCCATGGCCGTCAAGCCGCCCGCTGGCAGCGCTTCGCTGATCACATGCAAGCAGGTGGATGATGTTGTGTTGATTCCCGCATTGACCTGAAGAGCATCGGCGCCCTCGGGCGATCTTGTCCAAAGATGCAGGGCGGCTTCTCGCAAGAAGGCCTCCAAGGCAGGCCAAGCCAGGACTCTGTTTTGCATGGCCCGGGTTCGGGCGGCCATGTGGGCGCCGTGGAGTGCCGCATCCCAACGGCCTTCATCAGCCTCGGCCTGGGCATGCTCCAGCCAGAGATGCGCCACCGCGTCGATGTGGTCGAGGCGCCTGTCATTTTCGTCACCCTGGCGAATTGGGCCACTCGGTGGATCCTGAAAATAATGCGGCACATTCATCGGGCAGACTCCTGGGGCGGCCTGGGGGCTTTGGCAATTCGCCGCATCCATGAAATGGCTTGGTGGATGGCGACGGTGCCCTTGATTCCCGTGGGATGGGAGGTCACCGCCACCAGCCGAGAGAGATGGCGCCAAGATTGATGCGCGGCCAGCACGGTCGCAATCCCTCCCCATGTCCAGGCCCAAGGCGACGGCAGCCACCGCCACAATGCAAAGGAAGTGGCCATCAGGAATGCCAAAAGGACTCCCGTTTTGATGACTGCGTGATCCCAAGAAAATCCACTGAGTCGATGCGCCATGGGCCACAGCAGCAAGGCTTGGCAGGCGTAGGCGGCAAAAAAGGCCATGCCGATGCCTTCCAGACCGAGGGGCTCGATCCACCAGGCCGCCAGCCCCACCTGCACAGCGGCCCAGACCAAATCGGTCGATAAAAATCGCGCCTGTGCGCCCTTGGCGATGATCAAAGTGCCCACAGGCCAGGTGATCACCTTCAGGGTCATTCCCAAACAGATCCAACGCAGGGTGTGAGCGGCGGCGCTGAACTCGGCGCTGTAGAACAGCGTCAAGACCCAGGGTGCCAAGGTCAATGTGGCCAGTGAACCCACACCGCAGAGCAGCAAACCCATCAAAGCTTGCTCATTGACCATGCGATTGCAAAGGACGTTGTCCTTGGCAGCACCTACCAGACGGGGGTAAAAGTCGGCGCCCATGGCTTGAAGAACCAGGCCCACATACAGGCCCCCCAAGGCCCACGCCGATTGAAACAATCCGGCTTCGACCAAGCTGCCGTGCCGAATCAGAATCAGCCTCACCGCATAGCCGGCCCCCAGCACCACGAAGCCACTGGCCATGAAGGTCAAACCCAGACGCACCAAGGCCCGCGTCTCGCGGTGCCAAATGAGCCGGTCGACACGCGGACGCGGGACGACCCAAGGATGTCCATACCACCAGGCGACGGCGGCAGACACACCTGCCACGCCGACCAAGGCCGGTGCAATGCCATCGTGACCCAGAAAAATCACCCAGGGCACACCCACCAAGACACTCAGCACGCTGCCCACCGTGGCCTCTTTGGCCAAGGAAGGAATGCACCGCATGCCTTGCAAGACGGCGCCCTGACCATCGGCGATCAGCCGAAAAAACACCGCCAAAGCCAGCACCCCCACCGCCAACGCGTGGTTGGACGTTCCAAAAGTCCATTGGGAAATCCAGGGCGCACCGGCCCACAGCACCAATGCGCCCAAAAACGCCATGACGGCACTGGCCCAAAGTAGCGTGTGCATGGACACGCCCAGCCTTTGTTCATCTCCCTCGGCTTGGGCCCGCGCAATCTGACGTACACCGCTGTTTTGCAGCCCCAAGCCCGCCAAGTTCCGCGTCAAATCAGCGATGGAAGAAAGGGCTCCCATCAGGCCCATGCCCGATGGGCCCAGCAACATGGCGAAGATCTTGGTGCGCACGGCTGCCAGCACCAGGTTCAATCCGGTGGACAAACCCATCAAGGTGGACGTCTTGAGGATGTGCCCATATCCAGCGGCCGAATGAGGGTCACTGTCTTGACGGTCCAGATCCGCCTGCTTGCTCAAGCGAGCTGCTCCTGGGCCAGCGACGACATGAACGACGTGGTGTCTACGCCCAGACCGGCGGCCACCCGGTCCACCGCCTGGACCACCTCCCACTGATCGGCTCTGGACAGTCCTGGATACACCGGCAGCAACACACAATGGTCCTGCGCTTGCTCTGAATGGCTCAGGTCACCAAAGCGCCGTGCGCCCGTATGTGCGCTCTCACGGTGGCTGCACATGATGCCGCGCCGCGAGCCCACGCCATGGTCCAGAAGGCCCTGCATAAAGGCCCGTTGGTCCACCTCGTCTGGCAAACGCATGCAATAGCTTTGCCAATTCGACCGGTACCCCGCTGGCTCCTGGGGCAGTCCCAATTGCAATGCGGGCGGCAGCAGTTTTCGGTAGCGCTGAGCAATTTCGCGTCTGCGCTGCAAAATGCCATTGAGCCGTTTGAGCTGCTCTCGTCCCACCGCAGCCTGAATGTCGGTCATGCGGTAGTTGAATCCCACTTTGGGGTAGCTCTCAAAGATCACCTCACGCGCGCCGTGGCGCACGGTGTCGGGCACACTCATGGCATGCTGCCGAAGTTCTCGGAACTGCTTGTCCCATGCAGGGTGCCGCGTGGTCAGCATGCCTCCGTCACCTGTGCTGATGACCTTGCGCGGATGAAATGAGAAACAGGCCACATCGCCGTGAGGGCGGCCAATGCGCTCCCACTGGCCGTTCCACATCACTTCACTGCCCAGCGCGCACGCCGCGTCCTCGACCAAGGCCAAGCCATGACGCTGCGCGATCGGCACCAGCGCACTCAGGTCGCAAGGCAAACCCATTTGATGGACGCACAAAATGGCGCGGGTGCGCACCGTCAGGGCTTGTTCCACCTGATGTGGGTCGAGGTTGAACGTCCGGGGGTCGATATCCACAAACACCGGCGTGGCTCCCACATAGCGAATGCTGTTGGCGGTGGCGACGAACGAGTGACTTGCCGTAATGACCTCATCACCGGCTTGCACGCCGGCGACCATCAATGCCAAGTGCAGGGCGTTGGTGCAGTTGGACACCGCACAGGCATGGGGTGCGCCCACGGCCTGTGCAAATTCGGCTTCAAAGGCTTCCACCTCTGGACCTTGGGTGGTCCAACCGCTCAAGATCACACGACGAGCCGCCTCGGCTTCGGCCTCACCCATCAAGGGAACGGTAATCGGGATCATGCGACGGCCATTTCAATCGACTGGTCTTCTCGTGCGGCGTGCCACCACTCCACAAGCCGTGCCAGACCATCGCTCAAGCCCACTTGCGCAGAAAAGTTCAGGTCTTTTTCTGCGTGCCTCATGTCGGCCCACCGACGGGAGACGGCGCTGATATGCCTCGGCTCGGTATGCGTCGGCTGTAGAGGACTTTTCATCACCTTCAGCAGCGTCTGCGCCAACTCCTTCAAACTGGTTTCCTGGCCGCTGCCCACGTTGAAGACCCCTGTGGTCAGCTCGCTGCTCAAAGCCAAGACGTTGGCGCGCGCGACGTCATCGATGTAGACGAAGTCCAGGGTCTGTTGCCCGGTTCCTTCGATGATGGGAGGTTGTCCCCCAGCGATGCGCTCCATCCAGCGCACCAAGACTTCGGTGTACTTGCCGTGGGTGTCCATGCGGGGTCCGTACACATTGAAATAGCGCAAGGCCAATCCAGGCAGTCCATGCATGGCGTGGTACGACTTCAACAAGCCTTCCAACATCACTTTGCATGCCCCATACCAGGTGTCGTTGTTCCAGGGGTGATGCGATTCAGTCGTGGGAAACAGGTCTGCTTGACCATAAACCGAGGCCGAAGACGCCACCACGACCTTTCGCACTTGTGCTTGATGGGCCTCATCAATCACATTGAAGCTGCCGTCGCACATCACCTGGAGCGCTTCGCGTGGTTCAGCAGCGCAAGCCGTGATGCGCAGCGCAGCCAGGTGAATCACGCCATCCACGCCATTCATGGCGCGGCTCACGGCCTCGCGGTCGCGTATGTCTGCATGAATCCAACGAACGCGCTTGTCTTTGAAGGCTTGGTTCAAGTGTGAAAGCCGGCCTCTGACCAAATTGTCCAGAACCGTCACTTGCCCGACAGGATGTTTCAGGAGCAGGTCGACTGTGGCCGACCCAATCAGGCCACATCCTCCCGTGACCAACACATGTGCATCATCCAATTTCATCGTCTAGTGACCTTCTGTGAGTGTTTAAATTCACGCGCCGCCGGATCCATGAACCACCACGCCAATGGTCCGGGCCAGCAATCTCAAATCGCCCAGAAACGAGCAGGTGGACGCATAAAGCAAATCCATGCGGACCATGTCGTCAAAGGTCACGCGGCTTCGACCTTCCACCTGCCACAAGCCGGTCATTCCAGGTCTGGCTTGCAGGAGTCTTTGCATGTGCCAAGGCTGGTACTGGGCCACCTCGTAGGCCAGGGGAGGGCGAGGGCCCACCAAACTCATGTCGCCACGCAGCACATTGAAGAGTTGAGGCAGCTCATCCAGACTGGTTTTGCGCAGCCAATGCCCCAATGGCGTCACACGCGGGTCGTTCTGGATCTTGTAGACATTGGACGAGGGGTTGGGGGACCCGTGAATGAATGCACGCACGTAGTCTTGATGCAGGCGTTCATCGGCCTGCGCTGTCATCGTTCTGAATTTGTAGAAGGTGAAGGGTCGAGCCTTCCATCCCAGCCGCTCTTGGTGGAAGAGAGCAGGGCCCTTGGATGTGGCACGCACCAAGACCGCGATGAGCGCCAGCAAGGGGCTCAGCAAGACCAAGAGGATCATGGCACCCATCACGTCCAAGGGTCGCTTCAGGGCGTAGCCGGGGGGCTTGTTTGGAGTGATGGCTGTGACAGCTGAGGCCCCGACGATTGAAGTCTCGACGGCTGCAGTTTGGAAAGCCTCCGCGGGGGATCGGTGTGATGAGATCGGCGTGCTGTGCGGCATGGCACGCCAGTTCATCATGCCCCCACCCGTTGGCAAATCCCCATGGATAGGGGGAGGCCATCTGAGCGCTTGATGAGCGTGCAACATATTTTCTGCTCCCACGCCTTCTAAGGTGATGCCCTGCCAGCTCCGTGTGGGATGTCTCCTATGCTTTCACGATCCGTCTTCAGAACCGCCGTGTGGTGTGCCAGCGTGTGGTGGTTGACCGCTTGTGGAGGTGGAGCCAGCTCGAACGACTCCATGACCTTGCCCATGGAGGCTCAGGCCGGGGCTCGGGCGCTTTCCGTCACCTCGGGCGGCCCTACGCTTTCCGATGCGGGGGTGACATCGGCGATGCCAGGTGTGAGTCGGCTGGCCTTGGCACCGCAGGGCCAAACGGTGGTGGCGCTCAGCGCGTGGCCTGCCGAGGCCAGCGTGATTGACTTGGCAACGCACCGAACGCTGCGGCGGCTTCGCCTGTTGCCTCACAGCTTGCCGGTGGGGGCCACCTTCCTGTCCAACGGGACCCATTTGGTGGTGGTCGGGCGTGACAGCGTCGCTCAGGTGTGGAACCTGGCGCAAGGCACGCTGGACTTTCAGTTGAGAGGACATGCCCAGCCCTTGCGTGCCCTGGCTTCCCATCCGCAGGGTAGCAGGTTGGCCACCGTGGGCGATGACAGTCGGCTCTTGGTGTGGGACACCACGCAAGGTCGCTTGGTCTCTGTGTGGCCGTCAGGGTCTGAACGCGTGGCGTCCCTGGCCTACAGCGCTGACGGTCGTCGGCTGGTCTTGGCCGGAGGGAGCTCTCAAGTTCGTATCCTGGACGCTCAAGACGGCCGGTTGATCCAGCTTTTGAGCACCTTCGGGTCCGAAGTCACGTTGGCCGTCCTCAGTCCCGACGGCCGTTGGCTTGCCGGAGTTCAGCCGGCAGGGCGGGTGACCCTGTGGTCACAGGATCCTCAGGCTTCACAGAAGGGGCAATTTTTGCCCACTCCCGCCTTGCAATTCCTGAGTCCGGGTGTGCGTGCTCTGGCCTTCAGTGCGGACAGCCGCAGTGCGATCAGCGGAGGTGACGATGGTGTCTTGAGATGGTGGGATCTGGCCTCTGGCCGATTGTTGCGCACCTACAGCGATGGCACATCGCCCATCAATGTCTTGACCTTCGCTCCCCAATCCGATCGCACAGTGATGACGGGTTTGCAAGACCACCGCATCGTTTTTTGGGACCTGATCACTGGAGAAAAGGAAGTGACTTTCCATGCTGCAGCCCCTGACCGCTGATGCCGCCCCCCCTTCTGCGCCTGAGCCACGTGGTTCCCGTTGGCCGCGCTTGCCGTGGCGTTGGTGGGTCACTGCGCTGCTGCTGTTGAGTTTGGTCTGGGCCTCACGCAGCCCCGGAGCGGGCCCTGCCGATGGCCCTGGAGGACCGGTCCTGGTGGTGGTTTCATCAGCGTCGCCATTCAGCACCTACCATGCTGAGATCTTGCGCACCGAAGGTTTCAATGCTTTCTCGGTGGCCGATGTCTCCACCTTGTCGTCCAGCCTGTTGGCACCTTATGACACGGTGGTCTTGGCCAAGACCTCCTTGAGCTCGGCACAGGTCAATGTCCTTGCCAACTGGGTCAATGGCGGCGGACAACTCGTGGCCATGGCGCCTGATGCGCAGTTGGCCCCTTTGTTGGGATTGACGCCCCTGGGAACGCGCTTGTCTGAAGCCTACTTGCAGGTAGACACTTCTCGAGAACCAGGCGCGGGACTGACATCACAAACCCTGCAATTTCACGGGAATGCGGATCGCTACGGGCTCAACGGTGCCACCGTCTTGGCCACCCTTTTCAGCGACGCGGCCACCCCCACGGCATTTCCCGCCCTGACCTGGCGCCAGGTGGGCGCAGGGCAAGCGGCCGCCTTCACCTACGACCTGGCCTATTCCATCGTCACCACCCGACAGGGCAATCCCGCCTGGGCTGCGCAGGAGCGTGATGGCTTGAGCCCCATACGCAGTGACGACAAGTTTTTTGGGCGCGCGCAAACAGACCCTCAACCCGATTGGAATGATGCCAATCGCCTTTCGGTTCCTCAAGCCGATGAGCAGCAGCGGCTGTTGGCCAATCTCTTGCAATGGATGAATCGCGCGCGCAAGCCCTTGCCGCGATTTTGGTATTTCCCCAATGGCAGCAAAGCTGTGGTGGTTATGACCGGTGACGACCACGGGAATGGTGGCAATTTGGCGCGATTTGATCAGTACCGTGCTGCCAGTCCGGTGGGATGCTCGGTGGCCGATTGGACCTGCGTTCGGGCCACTTCTTACATGTACACCGCCACCCCTGTCACGGCCGCGCAGGCTCTGGCTCAGGAGGCCGATGGCTTCGAGCTGAGCCTGCACGTCAACACCGGCTGCGCAGATTACACGGCCGCTTCATTGGAGGCCCAGTACACCCAACAACTCCAAGAATGGTCTGCCAAATATCCCGGTTTGTCGGCACCTTCCACCCAGCGCCATCATTGCGTGGTCTGGAGTGATTGGGCCTCAGGCGCGCAAGTGCAACGTGCGCACGGCATGCGCTTGGACACCACCTACTACCACTGGCCCCCCTCGTGGGCTCAAAACGTGCCGGGCGTGTTCACTGGGTCGGCCATGCCCATGCGGTATGCCTCGCTCGACGGCAGCCTGATCGATGTGTACCAAGCCGCCACGCAAATGACCGATGAGTCCGGTCAAACCTACCCATTCACCGTGGACACCTTGTTGGACCGTGCCACGGGTCCATTGGGTTACTACGGCGCTTACACGGTCAATGCTCATACGGACGTGGCCACGTCTGACGTTGCCAATGCGGTCGTGGCTTCGGCACGTGCGCGCGGTGTGCCGGTGGTGTCGGCCAAGCAGATGCTGCAGTGGTTGGATGCACGCAATGCCTCCACCTTCACTTCTATCACTTGGAATGGTTCGTCATTGACCTTCAATGTCGTGGCCGATCCCGGCGCGCGGGGGCTTCGCGGCATGCTGCCCGTTTCATGGAATGGCCAGACACTGAGCACCCTTCGCCGCGGGACCACCACGCTGCCCTTTACCGTGGCCACCATCAAGGGCGTGGACTACGCCTTCTTCTCCGCGCTTTCAGGGGCCCATGAAGCGGTTTACGCGCCAAGCGTGACGCCGCCCACATCCACGCCTGACGGGTGCCCTTGCAGCGCATGGACATCGAGCACCTCGCCCTCGATCGCCTCCTACCCTGACCCAGGCGCCGTGGAGTTGGGCGTTCGCTTCAAGAGCGATGTCGACGGTTATGTCACCGGTGTGCGTTTCTATAAGGGGGCGGGCAATGCAGGCACCCATCGAGGCAACTTGTGGTCGGCTGCCGGCCAGCTGCTGGCCACTGCAGTCTTTTCCAGCGAGTCGGCCAGCGGCTGGCAAGAGGTGAGCTTTGCCACCCCCGTGCCCATCAGCGCCAACACCGTCTACGTGGCCTCTTACTTTGCGCCCCAAGGGGGTTACGCCGTGGATACGGGTTACTTTGCCACCGCCGGGGTCGACCGCGCGCCCATTCACCTGCTCAAAGACGGGGTCTCAGGAGGCAACGGTCTTTACACCTACAGCACCACGTCAACCTTTCCCGCTTCGACGTACCGGTCCAGCAATTACTGGGTGGACGTCAGCTTCAAGACCGCCGTGACCACGCCGCCCGCTGAAGGGGTGTGCGCGTCGCCGGCCAATGCCATCGTCGCGGAAAACTGTCTTCCCGGGAGTCCGTCCAGCCAATGGGATGTGGCTGGCGCAGGAGACCCCACGCTGCAAGGCTTTGCCACACAAATCAGCGTCAATCGGGGCAGCACTGTGGTCTTCAAGGTCAACACGCCAGCGTCGGCCTACCGATTTGATATTTACCGATTGGGGTATTACGGGGGTGCCGGAGCGCGATGGATCGCCACGGTGCAGCCCAGCGCCAATTTGCCGCAAACGCAGCCTGCCTGCCTCAAAGACACTGCCACCGGCCTCATTGATTGCGGCAATTGGGCGGTCTCGGGGTCTTGGACCGTGCCCGCCACGGCGGTCTCTGGTGTCTACATTGCTCGGTTGGTCAGGCCCGATACCGCAGGGGCCAGCCACATCGTGTTTGTGGTGCGAGACGACGCCAGCACCTCCGACGTCTTGTTTCAAACCTCCGACACCACGTGGCAGGCCTACAACGACTACGCAGGCAACAGCCTCTACACAGGCAGCCCCGTGGGGCGTGC
>RFSP01000401.1 GCA_009923895.1 Betaproteobacteria bacterium
GGACCAGACCCTCACCCGCGGCATCGTGAGCGCATTGAACCGGGAGATCGAGTCGGTCAATGAACGCACCATACGCGGCGTGATTCAGACCGACGCTGCCATCAACCCCGGCAACTCCGGTGGGCCCTTGCTGGATTCGGCCGGACGCCTCATCGGGGTGAACACACAAATTGCCAGCCCCAGCGGCGCCAGTGCGGGCATTGGCTTTGCCATTCCGGTGGACGAAGTCAACCGCATTGTGCCCAGGCTCATACGCGACGGCCGCTTTGTGCGGCCGGCCATCGGCGTCACCGCCGGCTCCGCCTCATTGCAAAGGGCGCTGAACCTGCCTGACGGCATTCCCTTGGTGCAGGTGCAGTCCAACGGCCCGGCCGGACGCGCCGGCTTGCAGCCCTTTCGGCGTGGCAATAAGGGCGAAGTCATCGCCGGAGACGTCATCACCGCTGTGGCCGACCAAGCCGTCAAGAACCTGGACGACCTGTTGTCGGTGATGGAAAGACGCCAGCCCGGCGAACAGATCGTCTTGACGGTGTGGCGGCAAGGTCAGAGCCGCAAGGTGAGTCTGACTTTGGCGGCGGGGGAGTGAGGGGGTGGATCAGTGGTTGGATGAGAAGGAGGCCTTGATGGAGTGAACCAAGGCGTGGCGAATTCGGGTGATCTCAGGCTCATGCGGCGGTCACCCGCAAGCGAAGGCCCACAGCCTGCAGCACCTTGGTCAAGGTCAACAGTGTGGGGTTGCCGTTTTCGTTCAACGACTTGAACAAGGTCTTCTCGCCCACCGACGCACGGCGCGCCACCTCGGCCATGCCGTGGGCGCGCGCCACTTGGCGCAAGGCCAGAAGCATGGTTGCTGGGTCGTCGAGATCCAACACCGCATCGATGTAATGCGCGGCCTCAGTGGGATCTTTGAGAGATTCCATCAAGTCTTGTTCAAAGCTGAAATCCCGACGCACGCTCATGGCTCACCTCTTTGTACCCAATCTTTCAAATACGTCACGGCCGAGTCGATCGGGTCCTTGAGCGAGCGAAGCCATTCAGAAAATGGCGCTCTACCGCTTCGGGTGATGTAGATACGTAACTCCACAATAGTATCCTAAAAGATACCAACAG